>NZ_JBHVHF010000017.1:0-57734 GCF_042800315.1 Streptomyces sp. NPDC057638 | reverse complement strand
ACCGCGCACCGAGGAGGCCGCCCGGTCCCCCGGGCCCGGCCGCGTGGGTGCCCGTCGAACCCGCGCCGAGCTCAAGCTCCGCCGGATCCGGGGCGGGTACGGAAGCGGGGCCCGCTCCCGTCCGTCAGCTGTCGGCGCGGGACGAGCACGACGGGCAGAAGGGGGCCTTGCGCTCGATACAGACGTCGTCGATCACCGGGCCGTTGGGCGCCGTCGGGCCCGTGGTACTGACGAAGGCGATGGTCGTGGCGGCTGAGCCGGCCACGAACGTGAACTGACGGCGCACGTACCCCATGGCCGCGTAGGTGGTGCCGGTGACATCGAAGGAGAAGTCCTGGAACTCCTGACCGTCGATGAGGACCTTGCCCGTCTTCACGGCCGGGGTCGCGCCGGTCGGGTTCCCGGCGAGCGCGTAGGTGACCGTGTAGGCGGCGCGGGGAGTGGTGGTGAAGGTCTGGCTCACGGCACTGGTGCCGTTGAGGTCGATGGACTGGTCGCCCTCGGCGGCCTGCCAGGTGCCCGCGCCGATCAGGTCCACCGCCCCGAGGGTCACGGACCACGGGCCGATGTCCTGACCCGGGAAGTACGGGGTGAAGAGGTTGGCGGGTGCCCTGGGGTACTCGAAACTGCCGTCGTGGAAGCGGTTGGCGGGCGGCGCCGACGCCGCCGCCCCGGAACTGACACCGGCACCGGCCAGCAGGGCGGCCGTGGCTATGGCTGCGGCGGGGACACGTAATGAGAACAAGGGGCTCTCCCGGAGAAGTGGACGGGACGGTCAGGTTCTCGCGCTCCCAGGCCATGTCGTCACCATGGCGCCGTCCGCCCGGAGGGCGTCGCGGGCCAGGCGGGATCGTGACGATCCATCAGACACGCCCTGGGGTCGCGCCTCACCGGTCGGTAGCCGACGGTTCAGGCTACGGCGGCCCGTACCTCCGGGTGGAGGCACTGTGCGCCGGCCCGAGCGGCGCCTATGGGCGCGGAACAGCGCTCATCCCACCCTCAGCGCTCACCGATGCGCCGTGCGCCCTCGGGGGTGACCCAGGCCGCGAGGGAGGCGTCATACCTGCCGGTCAGGGCGATGGCGGCGGCCTCGGCCGCACAGCCTCGGACATCGTACGAGTGGAGCGGTCCCGTGCTCGAACCGTCACGGAACCCGTTCCGGCGACGCGGCGGTCCGGCCGTGGCTCCGGCGGTGCCGACGGGCCGGAGCGGAACTGACGGCGGCCCGGGAAGGGAGGGCATCGTGGAAGGCATGGCCCGAGGCGGCGTCCTCACCGCCCGGTGTCGGGAGGTGTACTCAGTGTTCGGCGTTGGCAGGTGTACTCACCGTCCGGTATCGGCAGGTGTACTCAGCATTCGGTGTCGCCCCACTCCTGGATGACCACCTCGTCGCCGACCGACAGCTTTCCCGGCCGTATCACGGAGAACTTCGCGCCGAACACCACGCCCCCGCTCGCCGCTCGCCGGTACTCCGCGAGCGTGCGCAGGGGCTCCGGCCCCCGCCGCGCTCCGGCCTCCTGCTCCACCAGGGTGACCGCGCAGCGCGCCGCGAGCTTGGCATAGCCCAACTGGGCGCCGCCGATGATGACATGGCGGGCGCGGTCCTCGGCGTGCGGGACGGTCGCCCAGTCGCCGCCGTCGCTGTCGGGACGGTGACCGCCCGGACCGTCGACGACGATGTTCGGACGGAAACGGTTCATCGGCAGGGGAGGGGCGCCACGTTCGGACATCCGCCGGTTGAGCAGGGTGAGCGAGGCACGGGACAGCAGGTGCACGGCGCCGCTGTCGGCATAGCCGGCGCGGCCAGGGGTCAGTCCCTGCGTGACCCGGTCGTGCTCCGGCGGCACGCGGACGAGACGGCTTGGGGTGCCGAGCACCTCCGAGAGCCAGGCGGCGACGGTGTCACCCTGGTCGATCCCCTGGAAGGCGGCGCCGAACAGCTCGACGTCACGGCGCGGCGCGGACGTGGTCACATCGAGGCACACGGTGCCGTAACGGGTCGTGCCGTCGGCCGAGTCGAGCGTCAGTCGTGTGCCGTCGGCGCTGACGGCGGGCCGGATCAGGGCCAGCCGGGGGTGGTGGCGCTGGGTGCGATAGACCCCGTCCTCGCTGATGACCATGAAGCTGCGGTCGTGCGCGAGGCCGGCCAGGGTGAGGTGCGCGTCGCTTGTCGACGTACCCGCACACCCCTTGACGGGGTAGCAGATCAGATCGGTGACGTAGGCCATCCGGCGTCTCCTTCGGTCGGCGGCCCTCTGAGAACGCCGGTGCTGGTGGGGTGGTGCCATCGGTATCAGGGCGATCCCCACCACCCTGGGGATCAGCCCGTGAGGAGCGCCCGGCCCACATGGCCGGTGGCCGGACTCCGCCTCGGCGAGAACCGGATCACCGGCCGGGACACGCGGTCCGGGTCGGCGTGGCCTCCGGGTGTGCCGCGTCGACCGCGCACCGCGCGGCGCGGTGTTCAGCGCCGGTGGCACCACCTCGACCACCGTCGGCACACCTGAGACCACCGCCAACACCCGAACCTGGAGCGCCGTCCTGCCCGCCCCCGACCTGGACCGCGGCCCTGTCCCGGCCGAGCGTATCCAGGACCCGGCCGGAGCGTCCACACACCGCCCCTGATCACGGCGACGCCCACACCAACGCGGACTGCGCGGTGGTCCTCGCCCGGCGCGTCGGCGATCACACCGCGGTGTACGGACACGTCAGCCGTGCCACCCGGCGGACCGACCACGCCCCGCTCCTCTACGGCCTGCGGCGTTTCCACCGCCGGCCACGGTGAGCGTCGATCGCTCCGCGGGGCCCTGGCGCGGGAGGGAAACGTTGGGTCAAGAGCCCGGCCTGCCCCGGCTCGCCCGGAAGGCGAGGCCCTACACTCGCCGTCACCGAGGCTGGCGTGACCGCGTCTCGTGTGGTAGCCGGGGAGGAGCGGAAGCGTGCGAGGTGAGATGGACTTCATGGGCGACGACACGGACCAGGCGCGGTACTTCGATGACCTCGCGGGCGCCGAGGACGCCGAGGACGCCGAAGACGCGAGGCTCCTTGGCCGACTGGACGACGTCGTCACAGGCGGTACCGGGAACGGATGCGTGCCCGCGCTGCGGGGGGTGAACCTCGGGATACGGCCGGGGAGTTTCCTGGCGGTGATGGGCGGCCCTGCCTCGGGGAAGGCGACACTGGCGCGCTGTCTCACGGGCGATGTGCGGCCGGTCTCCGGGACGGTGTGGTGGGCCGAGGGGTGTTCCGGGAGGGTGTTGGTCGGCTCAGGCCCGGAGCCGGACGGCTCGGCGATCGTGGCGCGGGCGTGGCGGGAGACCCTGATGGAGGCGCTCGCCGAAGAGCCGGATCTGCTGGTGGTGGACCAGCCGGTGTCCCTCGGGGACGGTGGCGAGCGGGAACGGGCCGTCGCGCTGCGCGAGATGGTGACCGAGCGGGGCCTGGCCGTGGTGATGGTGACCGGCGATGCCGTGGTCGCGGCCCAGGCCGATGTGGTCCTCTTCCTCAAGGACGGCCGCATCGTCGATGCCCTCGCCGGAGCCGCGCCGGGCCGGATCGCCGCGTGCGGGGCCCGTGTCGGCGTCCGAGACTGACACACTCCTGCCTTCCGGTGCGCACCTCAGCGGTGGCACCCCACTCCGGTGATTCCTTAACTCGTCCTGCCGGGTGCGGTGTTGAATGAGCGAGCCCTGGTGCCTTCCCGTGCCGGTCCGGTGGGCGCCGCCGTCGCCCGGGCCGGGGCATGGGACGGCGAGCGATCGGAAGCCCTGGCCGCTCCGGCGGGTGCCGCGCGATCCCTGAGCCGTTCGCTCCGAGCCGGGACCTAGCCGGTCGGAGTGCCCACCCCGTTGTCAGGCACCTTGGCTTCGTGTCGTGCGGAGACCGCTGACTCGATGGCGTCCTCGCGGCCCGGTCCCACTGGTCAGGCATATTTCACGTCGCCTTAAAGACATGGCGGCCCGTTCCCGGTGAGGGGCAATCTGTAACCGCCCCACAAGGGCGGCATCCATCAGCGGCGCTGATCTCCGTACGCGTACGACGCGGTGCTCCCTGGCGTACCGGCAGCGAGTCGCCCACCCCGTTCCATGGCGCGTGACGAGCCACCGAGAGGGAACGCGGTTCTCCCGCCCCACTCACCCGGGGTCCCGCGCGTCCCCCATCGCCGGTGCGGGCCCGCCCTTCTCGCCACCCCCGCCATCACACCGCGATGCCGCCCCGGGCGCCGCCCGGAGAGAGCTGTGGAGGAGCAATGGACCCATCACCGACGGCACCGCCCCGCGGACGGCCCGGAGCCGGTGGCGGAGTGCGGCGGCCGAGCCCGGTGCCGTGGCGGAAGTACCTCCCCCGCGAGCCGATCGGGCCGCCCGACCGCACCTGGCCAGGGCCGCGTGCCTGTGGGGCCCCGCTCTGCCGCGGCGTCGACCCGCGCGACGGCGACCAGGACCTGACCGACCCCAGGGACCTGCCCCATAGCCGTCGTAGGGCCGCGGGATTCCGGGTCCGCGGCCCGGAGCGCGCCCCCCGGAGCCACCACGTCCGCCCCGGGAACGCGCGGACGCGGGACCGGGAGGCGGCATGACCACCCCCGCCACGGGGCGGAGCACCCCGACGACGGCCGCGGGCGCGGCCCGTACGATCCTCGATGTCTTCGCGTCCCAGGTGGCGCGCGACCCGAACGCCACCGCGATCCAGCACGGAATGTCCGCACTGACCTTCGCCGAACTGGACCGGCGCAGTACGGCCGCGGCCCGGCGGCTGGTCGGCCACGGCGTCGGACCGGAGAGCCTGGTGGGTCTCCTCGTCGAGCGCGACCCGGACATGGCCATCGGGGTCCTCGCCATCCTGAAGGCGGGCGGCGCCTTCGTACCGCTCGATCCGGCCTACCCGCGCGCCCGGCTCGCCTGGATGGCCGCCGACTCCGGGATGGGGCTCGTCGTCACCGGCTCCGGCCGCAGCGGTCCGCCGCCCCTCGACGGCGTACGGGAGGTGCCGCTGGACGGAGACACAACGGGCGGAACCGGCGGAACCGGCGGCAACGGCGGCGGAACCGAGCCAGCGGACCGTCCGGAGCCGGTGTCCCCGGCGGGCCGGACCGATCCGCGCTCCGCCGCCTACCTGATCTACACCTCCGGTTCGACCGGCACACCCAAGGGCGTCGTCGTCGAACACCGCAACCTGCTGGCCGTGTTCACCGCCTGGGACCGGCTCCACGGTCTGTGCGCGGCACCTCCGCGCCTGCTCTCCGTCACCAGCCTCTCCGTCGACCTGTTCCTCGCCGATCTGCTGCGCTCCGTCTTCGCCGGCGGCTCCCTCGTCATCGCGCCGCAGGACGCCGTCACCGACCCCGGCCGGCTGCTCGACCTGCTGGAGACCACCGGGGCCGACGCGATTGAACTCGTCCCCAGTCTGGCCAAGGCCCTCGGACGGGAGGCGGCGGCCCGCGGACGCACCCTGCCCACGCTCCGGCTGCTCTCCGTCGGCTCGGAGGGCTGGCTGACCGAGGACTGCCGCGAACTGCTCCCCCTGCTCGGGCCCGGCACACGGGTCGTGAACGCCTACGGCGCCACCGAGACCACCATGGACTCCTGTCTGTTCCCGCCGACCGCCGGGCCGGGCCTGAGCACCAGCACCTATGTGCCGATCGGCCACCCCCTGCCCGGGACGACCGTGTACGTCCTGGACGCCGCGCTCCACCCCGTGCCCGACGGCACGACCGGCGAACTGTGGATCGGCGGGCTCGGCGTCGCCCGGGGGTACCACGGACGCCCCCGGATCACGGCCGAGCGGTTCGTCCCCGACCCCTGGACCCCCGGCGGCCGTCTCTACCGGACCGGAGATCTCGCGCGACGGCGCCCGGACGGAGAGCTGGAGTTCCTCGGCCGCTCCGACGACCAGGTCAAGATCCGTGGCTTCCGGGTGGAGACCGGAGAGGTCGAGGGCACCCTGGTACGCCATCCGTCGGTGGCCGCCGCCGCCGTGATCGCGCACCGGTCCGCCGACCACACCCGCCTCGTGGCGTACGTGGTGCCCAGCGGGCCGCGGCCGCTCGACACCGAGATCCTGCGCGCCTTCCTCGCCGAGCGGTTACCGGCCCCCGCGCGGCCCGCCGTGCTGGTCGCCCTCGACCGCCTGCCCACCCTCCCGAACGGCAAGGTCGACCGCCGGGCGCTGCCCGCTCCGCCGCGCCCCACCTCCCCCGGAGCATCGGGCCGCGCACCCGCGCCCGGTGCCGAACGGACCCTGGCCGAGATCTGGTCCGACGTCCTCGGCGTCGACGGCGTCGGTGCCGACGAGGACTTCTTCGCCCTCGGCGGTGACTCGGTGCTCGCGCTGCGGGCCGCCGCCCGCGCCCGGGCCGCCCTCCACACCGACCTGACCCTGCGGGATCTCTTCGAACACCGGACCGTCGCCGCCCTGATCCGGAACGTCCCGCCCGGCCAGGGGGCTCCGGCCGCCCCACGGATGAACCCGAGCGCCACCTCCGGCGGGCACCCGCGCCGCGCACCGGAGGCGGGCCCGGGTCCCGCTGCGGATCCGGCGTCCACGGTGAGCGGGGGATCCGCTGCGGATCCGGCGTCCACGGTGAGCGGGGGATCCGCTGCGGAACCCGCGTCCACGGTTCCCGGGGCATCCGATCCGGCCCCGGCGCCCACCGTGCGCGGATCCGCTCCGAGTGGTCGCCGGGAACTCCCCCTCACCCCGCTCCAGCGCCGGCTGTGGTTCCAGCACCACTACGCCCCCAGCGCCGAGTACGCCGTGGGCGGTGCCCTGCGGCTGACCGGCCCGCTGGACACCCGGGCCCTCGAACGGGCCCTCACCCTGCTCGTCGCCCGGCACGACGCCCTGCGCACCACCTTCGAGGCCATGGGCGAGGACGATGACGGACGCCGGATCGTCCACCCCCCGGCGCCGGTGGCCTTCGACCGCACCGACCTCACCGCCGTGCCCGCGGACGCCCGGAACCGGGCGCTGGACCAGCTGCTGGCCGGGGACCTGCGCCGCCCCTTCGCGCTGGACGCGGCGCCCCCGCTGCGCCCCCGGCTGATCCGGCTGGCCCCGGACGACCACGTCGTCAGCCTGACCACCCACCACCTCATCACCGACGACTGGTCGTACGAGGTGCTGATGGCCGACCTCGGCGCCTTCTACACGGCGGCCACCACCGGAACGACGGCCCGCCTCAGCGCACTCCCGACGCCGTACGGGGACGGTGGCGAGCCCCATCCGCCGGGCCGTGACGCGGAGCGGGAGCGGATCCAGCTCGACCACTGGCGCGAGCACCTCGCCGGGCTCTCCCCGAAGGAGCTCCCGCTGGACCGGCCCCGGCGGCCGGACACCGGCAGTACCGGCGCGGTCGTCCGCACCACCGTCCCGCGCCCGGTCACCGAGCGACTGCGCGACCTCGGGCGCACCCACCGGGGCACCCTGTTCACCACCCTCCTCGCGGCCTGCCAGGTGCTGCTGGCCCGCCATACCGGACAGCACGACACCGCCGTGGGAACGGTGCTCGCGGGCCGTGACGACCCCGACACCGACGACCTCGTCGGATTCCTCGTCAACACCGTCGTCATCCGCACCCGGGTGGACGAGACCCGGCCCTTCACCGATCTGGTCGACCAGGTGCGCGACACACTCCTCGACGCCGTCACCCATGGCGCGCTCCCCTTCGACCGGGTCGTGGAGGCCCTGGCGCCCGAGCGCCACGCCGACCGCACCCCCTGGATTCCGGCCATGGTCGTCATGCGGAACACCCCGTCCCGCGCCCGGCGGTTCGCCTCCCTCACCGTCAGCGAGGTCGAGGTCCCGGTGGTGGCGGTCCCCTTCGACCTCACGGTGGAGTTCCAGGAGGACGCCGCCGGAGGGATGCGCGCCGACTTCCTCTACAACGCCGAGGTGTTCGACCGGGAGACCGTCGAGGCCCTCGCGCGGCGGCTGTGTGTCCTGCTGGCCGGTATCGCGGCCGACCCGGGAGCCCGCACCGCCCGGCTGCCGCTCCTCACCGCCGAGGAGCACCGCGCCCTGACCGCCCACGCCTCCGGCGGACCGGCCGCCGACCATGACCGCACCATCCACGAGGTGTTCGCGGACCAGGCGCGGCGCGATCCCCGCCGGACGGCCGTGATCAGCGGTGACCAGCGGCTCGACTACGGAGAACTCGACGCCCGGGCCGACCGGCTGGCCCACCACCTCACCGCCCGCGGGGTCGGGCCCGAGGCCCTGATCGGGCTCTGTCTGGACCGTGGTCCCGAGCTGATCGTCGCCCTCCTCGCCGTCCTCAAGGCGGGCGGCGCCTTCCTCCCCCTGGACACGGGCCAGCCGGCCGGCCGGCTCGCGGAGATCGTCGTCGACAGCGGTACGCGCCTGGTGCTCACCGAGCGGCACCACCTGCCCCTGCTGGAGCGGCTCCCCGCCGATGTCGCACGCCTCGCCCTCCCCGCCGACCGCGCGCTCGTGGACCGCCACCCCGCCACCGGGCCCGCCGTGCCCGTCCGTCCGGAGAACCTCGCGTACGCGGTCTACACCTCGGGTTCGACCGGTCGCCCCAAGGGCGTACTCGTTCCGCACGCGGGTGTGTGCAACCTCGCCGCGGACAGCCGGGGCAGCCTCGGTCTTGAGCCCGGCGCCCGGATGCTCCAGCATCTGCCTCTCGCCTTCGACGGCGGCATCTGGCAGGTCCTGATGCCCCTGCTGAACGGGGCGACCCTCTGTATCTCCCAGCCCGGGGACGACGCCCCCGACCGGCTCGCCGCACGCGTCGGGCGGGACGGTGTGACCATCATGATGCTGACCCCGGCGCTGCTCGCCGCGCTGGACCCGGCGGCCCTGCCGGAGTTGGACCTGGTGTGCGCGGGCGCCGATGTGTGCCCGGTGCCGATGGCGCGCGCCTGGCAGGCGGTGGCCCCGTTCGCCAACGCGTACGGCCCCACCGAGACCACCATGGCCACGACGGTCCACCGGCTGCCCCGGCCCGGGCCGCCCCCGGCCGGACCGCGCGTCCCCATCGGCACACCCGTGCGTGGCAGTGTCTGCTACGTCCTCGACGCCTCGCTGCGGCCCCTGCCCGCCGGAGTGCCCGGGGAGCTGTACATCGGCGGAGCCGGAGTGGCCCGTGGGTACCGGGGCCGTCCCGCCGCCACCGCGGAACGCTTCCTGCCCGACCCCTGGGGCCCTCCCGGAAGCCGTATGTACCGGACGGGGGACCTGGCCCGCCGACACCGCGACGGGACCCTCGACTTCCTCGGACGCGTGGACGGTCAGGTGAAGATCGGTGGCTACCGGGTGGAGACCGGTGAGGTCACGGCCGCCCTGGCCACCCACCCCGATGTGGCCGAGGCCGTGGTGACCGCGCGCACCCCGGCGGCCGACCCGGACGCGCCCCCACGGCTGGTGGCCCACCTGGTGCCCAGGCCCGGGCGGACGATCCCCCCGGCCCCCCGGCTGCGCGGCCACCTCGGCGGCCTGCTGCCCGCCTACATGGTGCCGTCGCACTTCGTCGTCCTGGACGCCTTCCCGCTCAACCGCAGCGGCAAGGTCGACGTACGGGCGCTGCCCGCGCCACCCCGGATGACGGCCGGGCATGGTCCCCGCACCGGACCGGAGAGCGGTGTCGAGGGCGTTCTGGCGGATGTGTGGGCCGCCGTGCTCGGTATCGAACGGGTCGGCGCGGACGAGGACTTCTTCTCCCTCGGCGGTGACTCCATCAACACGCTGCGGCTCGTGGCCCGGGCCCGCGAGGTGGGTCTGTCCCTGACACCGAAGGACGTCTTCACCCATCCGACGGTCCGCGCCCTGGCCCAGGCGCTGGCGTCCCGCCGCACCGACTCCGTCCCGCCGGTCCCCGGGGAGGCCGGGCCGCGCGCCCCGGCCGGTGGTTCCGGTGCCGATGTCCCGTGGGGTGATATTCCACGGGCCGGGGCGGCCCCGGCGGTCGTGCCGGGCGGACCGGCGGACGCGCCGCGTCCGGGGTCGGTGCCGGGACCGGCGGACGCGCCGCGAGGGGGGCCGGTGCCGGGGACGGCCTCCGCGCCGGAACCGGGTGATGCGTCGATTCCGGGCTCGGTGCCGATTCCGGCGTCCACGCCGCGCCCGGGCCCCGAGCCGGAGACGTATCCGCTGACGCCGCTTCAGCAGGGGTTGCTCTTCCATACCCTGGCGGCCGGTCAGGGACAGGACCCCTACGCCCGACGTGTCACCCTCACCCTCACGGGCATCACCGCGCCCAGGGTGCTGGCCCGGGCCTGGCGGTACGTCGTGGCCAGGACACCCGCGCTGCGCAGCGGCGTCGAACTGCGGGGCGCGGCCCCGGCGGTGCAGCGGGTACGGCCGTTCGCCGACGTCCCGATCACCCACCACGACTGGCGTACGCTCCCCGCGCGGCACCGCCGCGCGCGCTGGGACCGGCTCGTCGAGGAGACCGCGGACACCCTGCCCGACCCGTGCCGCGAGGTGCCGATGAGGCTCGCCGTCGTCCGGGTGACCGACACGGAGGTGCGGCTGCTCTGGGACTGCCACCACCTCTTCCTCGACGGGTGGAGCCTCACGGAGGTCATCGCCGATGTGCTCCGCGCCCATGCCGCGCTCGCTCGTGGTCGCGCCCCCGAGCTTCCGGAGCGCGGGCCCTTCAGCGAGTACGTCGACTGGCTCGCCGGCCGCGACCAGGAACCGGCCCGGGCGTACTGGCGGTCCGCGCTCGCCGGGTTCACCGGCCCGACCCCGCTGCCCCTCGCCGACGCACCGCCGACGGGCCACCGGGTACGCCACAGCGCGGTCCGTACCACGCTGCTGACGCCGGACGCGGAACGGCGCCTCCGGGCGTTCGCCCGGCGCGGTGGCCTCACCCTCAACACCCTGGTACAGGCCGCGTGGGCGCTGCTGCTGGCCCGTCACACCGGGACCGACGACGTGGTGTTCGGCGGCACGGTCGCCCACCGGGGCACCGAGCCCCCCGGGGCGCCGTCGATGATCGGGCTGCTCGTCAACACCCTGCCGGTACGGGTACGTGTCGACGACCGCGCGACCGTGCTCGACTGGCTGCGCGCCCTCCAGCGGGAGCAGGCCGAGGCCCGTCAGTACGACACCCTCCCGCTCGCCGAGCAGCACCGCCACACCGCGCTGCCGCCTGGGACGCGGCTGTTCCACACCGCCGTGGCCCTGGACAATGTGCCCGACGTGCCCGACGTGCCGGACGCCACCGCTGCCGACGTCCCCCGGCTCACCGGACTGCGGACCGAGAACGCCACCGAGAACCCGCTCACCCTCTTCGTGCACACGGCCGACGGGTTCGCCCTCGACCTGCGGTACGACCGCGACCTGTACACCACGGACACCGCGCGCGGGCTCTCCGACCGGCTGCGGCGACTGCTGGACGCGCTGACGGCGGACCCGGCCCGGCGGGTGGGCACCCTCACGGTGGCCGATCACCCGGCCGGGGTGGGTTCGCCCACGCCGACGGCCCGTCGCCTGCACGACCTCTTCGCCGAGCAGGCCGCGCGGACCCCCGACGCGCCAGCGGTCGAGGCGGCGGGACGGATCCTCGACTACACGGAACTCGACGGCAGGGCGAACCGGTTGGCCCACCATCTCATCAGCCGGGGCGTCGGCCCCGAGACGGTCGTCGGCGTGGCGCTGCCCCGGGGCGCCGACCAGGTCATCGCCCTGTTGGGGGTGGTCAAGGCGGGCGGGGTGCACCTGCCGCTGGACCGTGCGCACCCCGCTGACCGCCTCGCCGGGATGCTGGCGGACGCCGACGCGGCGCTCCTGCTGACCGACGCGGTGGACGGCGCCCCCTGGTGCCCGGCGGGGATTCCGGTGCTCGCGCTCGACCACGACGCGGCGTCCCTCGCCCGGCTGCCCGGCACCGCGCCGCCGTCCCGGACGCGACCGGAGAACGCCGCCTACATGGTCTACACATCGGGTTCCACGGGTGCGCCCAAGGGCACGGTCGTCACCCACCGGGGGATCACCGGTATGGTCGCCGCGGCCCGGGGCGCCGGGGTCGGCCCGGGCCACCGGGTCCTGCGGTTCGCCTCGGTCGGCTTCGACGCCGCCGTCTGGGAGGTCGTGCCGACCCTGTGCTCCGGCGCCACCCTGGTCGTCGTGCCGGAGGACGAGCTGCGGGCGGGTGCCGTCCTGGCCCGCACCGTCACGCGGCACGGCATCACCCATCTGACACTGCCGCCCGCCGTGCTCGCCGCGCAGCCCGTCGACAGCCTGCCCGCGGGGCGCGTCCTGGTCAGTGCGGGCGATCGGCTCCCGGCCTGGCTGGCCGCCCGCTGGGCGACCCACCACCGGCTGTTCAACGGCTACGGACCCACCGAGTCGACCGTCTGCGCCACCGTCAGCGAGCGGCTCACGGCGGGGGACGGCACCGAGGACCCCTCGATCGGCACCCCCATACCCGGCACCGGTGTGCTCGTGCTCGACGCCGGACTGCGACCCGTGCCCGACGGTGTGCCCGGGGAGCTCTACCTCACGGGCATCGGACTGGCCCGGGGGTACCGGGGCCGGGCCGGACTCACCGCGGAGCGGTTCCCGGCCTGCCCCTACGGGCCCCCGGGCCGGCGTATGTACCGCACCGGCGACCTGGTACGCCGACTGCCCGGCGGCGCGCTGCTCTTCCTCGGCCGGGCCGACCAGCAGCTGAAGGTCCGCGGCTTCCGGATCGAACCCGGCGAGATCGAGGCCGAGCTGGCGGACCACCCCGAGGTGGAGCGGGCCGTGGTCGTGGCGGTGGGGGAGGCCCAGAGGCGCCGGTTGGTGGCCCATGTCGTCCCGGCCGGGACACACACCCCGGCCCCCGCCGCCCTGCGGGAACACCTCGACCGCAGGCTGCCCGCCCATATGGTGCCCGTGATGTACGTCCGGCACCGGGCGCTCCCGCTGACCGACCGGGGCAAGGTGGACCGCCGGGCCCTGGAGCGCGCCGCCGTCACCGCGCACGGCGCCCCGCCCGCCGGGGACGGGGCCGCCCGCGCCGGGGCCGAGCGGACGATGGCCGGGCTGTGGGCGTGGCTGCTGGACCGGGATGCGGACCGGATCGGACGCCGGGAGAAGTTCTTCGAGGCCGGGGGAACCTCGCTGACCCTGCTCCAACTCGTCGGCCGGATGACCGAGCTGGGCGTGGCGGACGTCTCCGTGGCCACCCTGCTGGAGCACTCCACCCTCGCGGAGATGGCCCGCCTGCTCGACCACACCTCCGGCTCCGTACCCCGGTCCGGTGACGGGACGGCCGTACCCCGGTCCGACGACGGGACGGCCGGAGCGGGCGCCCCCGGCCGACCCCTGCCCGAACCCTCGTACAGCGCAGGCAGCGCAGACAGCACAGACACCCCGGATTCCCCCGACACCGAGAACGACTACGCACTGTGAGGCGGGACGACGACATGGGACAGGAAGCCGTGGCGATCGTCGGGGCGGCGTTCGCCCTCCCCGGCGCCGACGATTTCGACACCCTGCACGGAATCCTCCGCTCCGGGCGCTCCCGGCTGGGCGCGCCAGGACCGGACCGGGTCCGCCACGCCGGGGGCGACCCCGGCACCGCCTATCTGCCCGGGGGCTACCTCGACCGGATCGACCTGTTCGACCACGACTTCTTCGGCGTCCCGCCGCGCGAGGCCGAACTGATGGACCCGCACCAGCGCATGACACTGCACCTCGTACACCGGGCCATCGAGGACGCGGGACGGGCACCGCGCTCCCTGCGCGGCACCCGCACGGCGGTGATCCTCAGCGCCCCCCGGCCCGAGTACGCCACCCTGATCGAGGAAGCGGACCCCCAGCGGATCCTCGGCACGCTCCCGGCCGCGCTCGCCGCGCGGGTCGCCTACCTGCTGGACCTGTCCGGCCCGGCCCTCGTCGTGGACACCGCCTGTAGCGGAAGCCTGGCGGCGCTCGCCCTGGCCGTCGAACAGCTCCGCGGCGGCGGCGCCGAGCTGGCCATCGCGGGCGGCATCAGCCTCCAGGTGCTGCTCCAGCCCCGGGCCGGCCATGAACCGCTGCTCGGGGTCGAGTCGCCCGACGGGACCTGCCGCCCCTTCGACGCCGACGCCGACGGCACCGCGGGCGGCGAGGGCGGGGGGTTCGTCCTGCTGAGACCGCTCGGCGCGGCCGTGGCCGACGGGGACCACATCCACGCGGTGCTCCGTGGTGTCGCGGTCAACCACAACGGCTACCGCGCCACCAGCATGAGCGCGCCGAGCCATGAGGCACAGGCCGGACTCATCGCCGAGGCCTGGCACGGAACGGGTGGCTCGGTGGCGTCGGCGGGCTATCTGGAGTGCCATGGATCCGCCACCCCGCTGGGTGATCTGACGGAGGTGACCGGGGTGCGCCGGGCCGTCGAAGCGGCCGGTGGCGCCCCCGCCGCGCTGCCCATCGGCGGCGCCAAGGGCACCATGGGCCACCTGGACCACGCGGCCGGCATGGCGGGCCTGTTCCGGGTGCTCAGCGCGCTGCGGCAGACGACGCTGTACCCGACCGCCGGATTCCGCACCCCGCACGCCCTGCTCGCCCCCGGGGGTCCCGTACGGGTCGACACCGAGGCCCGCCCCTGGCCCGCCCCGGCCGACGGGACGCCGCGCCGGGCTGGCCTCAGCTCCTATGGACTGACCGGCACCAATGTGCACGTGGTCATCGAGGAGGCCCCCGCCCCGGCCCCCGTACCGGACCCGCCCCGACCGGCCGGGGAACTCATCACGGTGTCGGGCGCCACCCCCGAGGCCCTCGGCAGCGCGCTGCGCGGGCTGGCCGACTTCCTGGACACCACGGACCACGACCTCGCCACCGTCGCCCACGTCCTGACCCGGGGACGGGACCACCACCCCTGGCGCCGGGCGTTCGCCGCGCGGTCGCACGCCGCCCTGGCCGACGCCCTCCGTACCGCGACCGTCCCCGAGCGCCCGGCCACCGCCCCACGACCCGTCGTGCTCCTGCTCTCCGGCGACGGCGACGTCGCCCAGAGCGATGACACGGCATGGCGGGCCCTGCGCGGCGACCATCCCGCGCTCGCCGACACGGAGGACCGCCTCGCCCCGGGCGGCCCCGGGGCGGAGGACCGCCCCGGCACCGCCGCGACGCTGCTGATCCGTCAGCTCGCCCTGCACGACCTCGTCCGCTCCCTCGGCCTCGACACCGGCCGGCTGGTCGGCTCCGGACCCGGCAACCTCGCGGTCGCGGTCGTACGCGGCCGCACGACCGCCGCCCGGGCCCTCCACGACGCCACCGGGACCGCGCTCACGGCGGACGTCGACGAGGACGGACTGCGCCGGGCGGTCAAGGACTTCATCCGCGACGACGCCCTCCTGGTGGAGCTGGGGCGCGACGGAGTACTGTCCCGCCGCATCAGGGCACTCGCCCCGGAACTGACCGTCCTGCCGCTGCTCGGTCCGGACGGGGTCCCGGCCGCCCTGGCCCGGCTGTACGAGGCGGGCGCCGATCTCGACTGGGAGCGCCACCACGCGGGGCGGCGGCTGGGCCGTGCCGCGCTCCCCACCTATCCCTTCGCGCCCGTCCCCTGCTGGTACCGCCCCCCGGAGCGGCACCGCCCACGGCCCGACCAGGGGAACCCGGCCGCCCCGGGCCCTGTCCGGGCGGCCGTCGCGGGCCCGACGAGATCACCAGGACAGGGCCTGGCTCCCCCGGCGCAGGAGCCTCCGCCCACCAGGGACGAGGCCGGTCTCCGCCAGCAGGTCACCGACCTCTGGTCACGGATCCTCAAGGTTCCCGGCATCGGCCCGGACGCGGACTACTTCGCGCTCGGCGGCACCTCCATCGCGGGCATCACCCTGCTGCGCGAGTCCACCGCCCGCTTCGGCGTCCGGCTCACCTTCGCCGACCTGTACGAGCACCGCACCGTCCGCGCGCTGGCCGCCGTCATCGCCCGGCGGGCATCCGGCGACGCCGCCCGGGCCGAGGCGTTCACCCCCCTGCCGCCGCTGCCGTCCGGGGAACGCGTCCCCCTCTCGTACAACCAGGAGCAACTGTGGTACCTCGACCGGCTCGCCCCGCTCGGGCCGCTGTACAACATCCCCGGCGATCTGCGGCACCACGGCGACCTCGACCATGACGCCCTGCGGGCGGCACTGCGCGACGTGGTCGGGCGGCACACCGTCCTGCGCACCCGGATCGCCGAGGACCTGGGCCGACCCCATGCCGTGCTGGACGCGCCCGTGCCGGAGCCGCGCACCGTCGACCTGAGCGGGCACCCGGACCCCGGGGAAGCGGCCCGCCGACTGGTCGAGGAGGAATCGCGCGTGCCCTTCGACCTGGCCACCGGGCCGCTGCTGCGCACCACACTGCTGCGGCTGGGCGAGCGGGAGCATCTGCTGCTCTGCACCTGGCACCACATCGTCTTCGACGGCTGGTCACCCACCGTCTTCTTCCGCGACCTCGCCGAGTACTACGACGCCCGCCGGACCGGCCGCCCCGCCGTGCTCCCCGGGCTTCCCGCGGGGTACGCGGAGTTCGCCGCCTGGCAGCGGAGCTGGCTGGACCCGGAGCGGATGGAGCACGGCCTGCGGTACTGGCGCGATCGACTCGCCGGACTGGAGCCGGCCGAACTCCCTCTGGACCGGCCGCGCCCCGAGGCCGTCTCCCACGCGGGCGATCTGCTGGAGTTCTCGTTGTCCGACGCGGTCGACCGGGGGCTGAGGGAGTTCAGCCGCGCGGAGGGGGTGACCCCCTTCGTCACCCTGCTGGCGGTCGTCAATGTGCTGCTGCACCGATGGGCGGGCCACGAGGACGTGGTGGTCGGCGCCGCCACCTCGGGCCGCTACCACCCCGACACCCACGACATGGTCGGCTACTTCAACAACGTGCTGCCCTTCCGTACCCGGGTCGAGGGCGGGCTGACCTTCCGCGAGGTGGTGCGGCGCACGGCACAGACCGTGACCGGGGTCCTCGACCACGAGGAGATCCCCTTCGGGAAGATCGTCGCCGACCTGGCACCACGCCGGGATCCATCGCGGCACCCCCTCTTCACCGTCTGCTACACCCACCAGAACACGGCGCGTCACCTGCCGGACTCCTCCGGCCTCGAACTCGTCCCCGGTGGCGTCAACTTCGGCGGCATCGCCCCCGGCACCGCCAAGGTCGATCTGACCATCGGCCTCAACGACGAGCCGGACGGTCCGATGATCGGCTACCTGGAGTACGCCGTCGCCCTGTTCGACCGGTCCAGCATGGAGCGTCTCGCGACCCTCTTCCAGGAACTCGCCGCGGAGGTCGTGGCGACCCCGGACCGGCCGCTGCGACACGGTGGCACGGGCCGTGCCGACGCACCCCGTACGGCGGTTGGGGCGGCGTCGGAGCCCGTGCGCGCGGCGCCTCCCGGGCGCAGCGCGGTGCTGCGCGGCCCGGTCCGCGCGCTGCCCGCCGAACCCGTACCGGCCGTGGTGGCCCGCCGGGCCGCCGAGGACCCGGACCGGGCCGCGGTCGTCGACCTCGCCACGGGGCGCACCCACAGCTACGGGGAGGTCGAAGCGCTGGCCGCCTGCCTCGCGCGGCGGCTCGTCGCCGCGGGTGTGACCCCCGGCACCCCCGTCCCGGTCGTCGTCCCGCGCGGTGTGGAGCTGGTGGCCGGCTGGCTCGGTGTGCTCAAGGCCGGGGCCGTCCTCGTCCCCGTCGACCCGGCGCTGCCCCCGGCGCGCGTCGCCGACCTGCTGAGCCGGGTGGCACACCCGCTCGTCGTGACCGGTCCGGGCGTACGGCTCCCCACCCCCGCCACCCGGACCGTCCCCGCCGTGGCGGACGGCCCCGCCTCCGCGGGCGCCTCACGGCCCCCGTCGCCCGCCGCCCCACAGCCACCAAGCCCCCTCGACCCGCGCCCCCTCGATCCGCGGCCGCAGGAACCGGCGGCGGTCAGCCCCCTGGCGTACATCGCCCACACGTCCGGCTCCACCGGCACTCCGCACGGCTGCGAGATCGGCCACGCCAGTCTGCTCAACCTGCTGGCCTGGTACGGCGAACTGACGGGGCTGGCTCCCGGCGACCGGGTGGCCCAGCTCTGCGCCCCGGGCTTCGACGGCGCCCTGCTGGAGACGTTCGGCACGCTCTACCACGGAGCGACCCTGCACATCCTCCACGACACCCTGCGCACCCCGGCGGACCTGCTGGGTCTGCTGGACCGCGAGGGCATCACGGTGGCCATGATGCCGACCCCGCTCGCCGAACTCGTCCTCGGCTCCGGCCTCGACGCACCGGGCCTGCGGGTCCTGGCCACCGGCGGGGAGAAGCTGCGGATCCGCCCCGCCGGGGGAGTGTCCTACCGCGTCCTGAACCTCTACGGGCCGACCGAGTGCACGGTGGTCTCCACCTGGGCGGAGGTGCCCCCCGGCAGCAGCCCGCAACCGCCCTCCATCGGGCGTCCGGTGCACAACACCAGCGCGTACGTGCTGCGCCCGGACGGAGCGCCGTGCACCACGGGTGAGGAGGGCGAGCTGTATGTCGGCGGGGTGGCCGTGGGGCGCGGCTACCACCGGCTGGCCGCGCTGACCGCCCAACGGTTCGTCCCCGACCCCTTCGCGGGCGCCGGAGCCCTGATGTACCGGACGGGGGACCTGGCCCGGCTCTCCGCCGATGGCTCACTGGAGTTCCTGGGCCGCGCCGACCGGCAGACGGAGATCCGGGGACACCGGGTCGAACCCGCCGAGACCGAACGCGCCCTGCTCGACCACCCGGCGGTCCACGAGGCGGCGGTGCTGCCCGGCACCGCGCCCAGCGGGGCGCCGGGGCTCGTCGCCCATGTGGCCGGGGAGCGGCTTCCGGCGGCGGCCGAACTGATCGCCTGGGTGGCGGAGCGACTGCCCACCCCCCTGGTGCCCGGCCGGATCGTCCCGTACGAGCGGCTGCCGCGTACCCCCAACGGAAAGACCGACCAGACGAGGATGGTGGAGATGACCGAGACGGTGCGCACACCCGGGCCGACGCTCCAGGGCGGCGCGGTGGACGCCGCCGCGGCCGAACGGGTCCTCAGCCGTATCTGGAGCGAACTCCTCGGCCATGCCACGGTGGCGCCGGACGACGACTTCTTCGCGATCGGCGGCGACTCGGTGCTGAGCGTCGCCGTCGCCGCCCGCGCCGAGGCGGCCGGGCTGACCCTCACCCCCCACGACGTCCTCCGGCTGCCCACCGTGCGCGGACTCGCCGCCCACGCGGTACGGGTCCCGGAGCGGCCCACGGCGGCCGGCGCGCCGTCGGCCCCACCGCCCAGCGGCCCCCTGCCGCTCACCCCGCTGATGCACGCGCTGCTGGAGCACGCCGAGGACGGCGCCCGGGACTTCGTCGTCGCCGAGGTGCTGGAGGTCGCCGCGGGCATCCGCTCCGACACCGTGCGCACCGCGCTCGCCCACCTGGTCGCCGTCCATGAACCGCTGCGCTACCGGGTCCGGCACAACAGCGTCGGCCGCCGGATCGAGGTGGCCGCCGTCCCACCCCAGGACATCCTCGACGTCACCGTTCTGCCCGCGCTCGACGAGGAGGCGACCCTCGCGGTCCTGGCCGCCGACAAGGAAGCGCTGGGCAAGGACATCGACCCCGCCCGGGGGGCCATGCTCCGGGTCCGCTTCTACGACCGGGGCCCGGCGCGCACGGGTCTGCTCCTGCTGATCGTCCACCACTTCGCGTACGACCACACCTCGGCCGTGCCCTTGGTGGAGGACCTCAACGCCGGACTGCGCGGCACCGCCGGGGGCACCGCGGCGGACCCCGGCCGCCGCGCCTGGGGCGAGTGGAGCCGTCATCTGGCCGCCATGGCCACCAGCGATGAACTCGCGGCCGAGGCCACCTACTGGACGGCGGTCCTGGCGGAGGGCGCCGCCGCACCCGGACCGCCGGACCACCCGGAGGCCCTGACTTCCGGCCGGGGCCGTCAGGGACTGGTGGTACGGACCGTGCCGGAGGGCCGGGTGGCCCCCGCACTCCTCGGGGGCGGCACCCCGAGCCGCGAGGCCGCGACGGCCGCCGTCGCCTGCGCCTGGAGCCGCTGGCTGGGCGGCTCGGCCGCGTATCTGCTGACCGTGGGCGAGGCGACCACCAACGTCTTCAGGCCGCACGGCCGCGCCCGGTCGTTCGGCTGGTTCAGCAACGCCTTCCCCGTGGTGCTGCCGGTCGGCGGAGCGCGGGCCGACGAGGCCCTGCCCGAGGTCGCCGAACGGCTGCGCGCGGTTCCCCACGACGGCGTGGGCTACGGCATCCTGCGCCACCTCAGCGACCGGACCCCGGCCGTCGAGCGGCTGCGCGCCCTCCCCGAGCCGCGGGTGCTGGTCGAGCACACGTCCACCGGGGGCGAGCCCCTGCGGCTCGGCGACGGCCCCGCCTGGATCCGCTCCGAACCACTGATCGTCGAGCAGCCCTCCCTTCTCGCGTACGTACCGATCGTGGTCGCCAGCGCGATCGTCGACGGGGAGCTGGTCATCTACCTCGCGCATGACGACCGGCTCCCCGGCGACCGTATGGAGGCGCTCGCCGACCACCTCGCCACCGCCTTTGCCGAACTCGCCGGGGAGCGGTGAGTGGCCGCCCCACTCGCCGTCTCGGCCGCCGCCTGGCAGCTGCCACCGGACCCGTTGCCGCTGGCGGCGCTGCCGGAGCTCGCCACCCTGGGCCCGCGGGAGCGGGCCACCCTCGATGCCCTGGGGATCGAGCGGATCCGCGCCGATGACACGCTCACCGACCATGACCTCGCCCTCGGCGCCGGCCGGGCGGCCCTGGCGGAAGCCGGGCTGGCCCCGGGGGAGATCGACGCACTGATCGTCATCGAGTCCCGGGCCCCCGAGAGGCTGCTGACCTCGGAGGCGACCCGGCTCCAGGAGGCACTCGGCGCCGAACGGGCGCTCACCTTCACCGTGGGCGGTCTCGGCTGCGCCTCCCTCACCCCCGCACTGCTCACGGCACGCGGACTGCTCGCCGCCGATCCGGAAGCCGCCCATATCGTGGTGGCGCACGGCAGCAAACCGGCGACGCCCGGCCGCTACCGCGACCCGGTGACCGTGAACGGCGACAGCGGCCAGGCGCTGGTCCTGGCCCGCACCGGCCGGGTGCGGGTGCTCGACGTGCTCCAGGAGACCAACGGCTCCTACTGGGACCTCTTCCACGTCGTGTACCGGGGCCGCCCCTTCGCCGCCTGGCGCGAGGAGTGCGCGAGCCGCGCCACGTACTCCTTCCGGCTGGCCGTGGAGTCCCGCAACCGACTGCGGGGAATGCTGCGGCGGCTGCTGGACCGCAATGGCATGCGCGTCGACGACATCGCCGGATTCGCCGGACAGAACCTCTCCGCCGGAGGGCTCGCCTTCACCCAGGACGCGCTGGCCGTGGAGCTGCTTCCGGCCTGTCACGAGAACCTGCGCTCCTACGGCCACCTCGGTTCCAACGACTGCCTCCTGAACCTCTACACATCCCTGGAGCGAAAGGAGATCGCCGAGGGGGACCGGGCCGTGCTGATCAATGTGAGCCCGGTGGCGGCGTGGAGCCTGCTGCTGGTGGAGATCGGCGACGGAGTCGAACACACCCACTGCCTGTAGACATCGGGAGGACCGACATGACCACGCCCACCGAGGAGATCCTCGACTTCCTCGCCCAGGCCATCGGCAAGCGGGTCGACCCGGAGGAGGACTACTTCGCCAGTGGTCTCGCCGACTCGCTCTTCGCCCTGGAACTGGTGACGTACGTCGAGCGGCGGTTCGACCTGGCGATCGAGGTGGAGGACTTGGAGCTGGACAACTTCCGCACCGCCTCCCGCGTCGCCGCCTTCGTCCACGCCAAGACCGCGTCGCCGGGAACGGAGGCCGCCCGTGAACGCGGCTAGCCGCACGGTGGCCACGGCGGTCGCCGACGTCGTGGCCGGGGCACTGGACCGGGCGGGGGAGTGGGACCACCACGGCGTCCTGCCGCCGGAGGTGCCCGCGGCGCTCGCCGCGTCCGGCATCCTGCGCGTCGACGTCCCGGTCCGGTTCGGTGGCCTGGGCCTCGGCCCCGCCACCCTCGGGGAGCTGTGCGCGCGGATCGGCGGGGCGTGCAGCGCCCTGCGCGGCTGGGTGACCGTCCAGTCCATGGTCACCGCCGCCGTGGTCCGGTGGGGGACGGACACCCAGCGCGCCCGCTGGCTGCCCGGACTGCTGGACGGCACGCGGCAGGCCGGGTTCGCCGCCACCGAGGAGGGCGCGGGCACCGACCTCGCCGCCGTACGGACCCGGATCCGCGCGGACGGCGACGAGGTCCGGGTGACCGGCCGCAAGCTATGGGTCACCTTCGGCGGCACCGCCGGTCTGCTGCTGGTGCTCGGCACGGCGGCGGGCCGCCCCACGGCAGTCCTGGTGGAGAGCGACCGCCCCGGCATCGGCCGGGAGCCGGTGACCGGGCAGCTGGGCATGCGGGCCGCCGCCCTCGCCCATGTGGAGTTCGACGACGTCCGCGTCCCCCGGGAGAACGTCATCGCACCGTACGGCTTCGGGCTCTCCCACGTGGCGGCCACCGCGCTGGACCACGGACGCTTCACCGTGGCGTGGGGCTGCGTCGGGATGGCACGGCGCTCCCTCGATCTGGCCACCGCCCATGTCGTACGGCGCGACCGCGGGGCCACTCCGCTGGCCGCGCACCAGTTGGTACGCGCCGGACTGGCCCGGATGGCCGTACGGACCCAGGCCGCCACCGAACTGTGCCTGCGCGCGGCCCGGTTGCGCGCCGCGAAGGACCCGGAGGCGGTCGCCGCCACCATCATGGCCAAGTACGCGGCCGCCGCCGCGGCGAGCGAGGTGGGCGGCCGGGCGGTGCAACTGCTCGGCGCCGCGGGCTGCGCCCCCGGCAGTGCCGCCGGGCGGATGTTCCGGGACGCCAAGGTCATGGAGATCATCGAGGGTTCCGAGCACATCGCCGAACTCCACATCGCCGAGCGGCTGTTGCGCGGCCAGGGCTTCCGGTCGGCCCCGGCCGCTCCTGACCGGCCCCCGGCCGCCCCCGACGGGGTTCCGACCGTCCCCGACGGGGCGCCGCGTGACCCCGCGCCCCGCCCGTCCCGCGCCTGGGAGGAGAGCATCCGATGACCCCGACCCCCGCCCCACCGACCCCACCCACAGTGAAGTGCCTCGTGTGGGACCTTGATGACACCCTGTGGGACGGCACCGTCCTGGAGGGGGACGAACCCGTGCCCTTCCCCGCCGCGGTCGCCACCCTGCGCGCCCTGGACGAGCGCGGAATCCTGCACGCGGTGGCCAGCCGCGGCGACCACGACACCGCCGTGCGCCACCTGCGGGCCCACGGCCTGGACGAGCTGTTCACGGTGCTGGAGATCGGCTGGGGGAGCAAATCCGCCGCGGTGGGCCGCATAGCGGCGGGCCTCGGCATCGGCACCGACACCGTGGCCTTCGCCGACAACGACCCACTGGAGCGAGCCGAGGTGGCCTCGGTGTGGCCCGAGGTCCGCACCTACACGGCCGAGTCCGTGGCGGACCTGCCCGAGTACGGGGACTTCAGGCCCGGACCGGTCACCCCGGAGTCACGGGCCCGGCGCCTGCTGTACCGGAGGGAGGCCCTGCGCACCCGGGCCCGGGAGGACCACACCGGGCCTCCCGAGGAGTTCCTGGCCTCGCTCCGACTGGTGCTGACCATCCGCCGGGCCGAGGAGAGCGACCTGGAACGAGCCGGTGAGCTGACCGTCCGCACCCACCAGCTCAACACCACGGGCCGCACCTACGGCGTGGACCGGTTGCGGGAGCTGTGCCACTCGCCGCGCCATGAGGTGTTCGTCGCCGAACTGACGGACCGCTTCGGCTCGTACGGCACGATCGGCCTCACCGTCACCGCGCTCGACGAGGACACCAGCACCCTCCGTCTGCTGCTGCTCTCCTGCCGGGTGATGTCGCGTGGCGTCGGACCCGCGCTGCTGCGCCATCTCGTCCGCGAAGCCCTGGCGGCGGGCCGCCGCCCCGTCGCCGAGTTCGTCCCCACGCCGGTGAACCGCGCCATGCTCGTGAACCTCCGCTTCTGCGGATACGAGGTCACCGGGCGGACACCGGAACGCCTGCTGCTGGCCTATCGGGGCACCGACGCGCCACCGCAGGACGGCCCGGTGCGCGTGGTCAGCCGTACGGAGGTGCCCTGGTGAGCGCGCCCACGGAGCCGACTGGCGCGAGCGCGCCCGCCGACCCGGCCGGCGCGAGCGCGTCCCTGGGCGTGATCGGGGTGGTCGGCGCCGGGACCATGGGCGTCGGAGTGGCCCAGTGCGCGGCCGAGGCCGGCCATCGGGTGGTCGTCGTGGACAGCAGCGCGGCGGCCCTGGACAGCGCCCCGGACCGGCTGCGCGCGGGGATCCGGCTACGCCGTCTGATGGCTGGCGCGGCCCCGCCGCGGGAGGCGGACGCGCCCGCCCGGGTGCGCTGGACGGACCGGCTCGCGGAGCTGGCCGACGCGCGGTTCGTGATCGAGTGCGCCCGTGAGCGCATCGTTGTCAAGGAGGAGGTGTTCCGTGGACTCGACGGTGTGTGCGGCCCGGACACCATCCTCGCCTCCTGCACCTCCGCGATCCCGGTGGCCCGGCTGGCCGCCGTCACCGACCGCGCGGACCGCGTCATCGGCACCCACTTCATGAACCCGGCTCCGCTGAAGGCCGCTGTCGAGGTGATCCGGGGGCCGCTGACGAGCGAGCGGACGGTGCGGTCGACGGAGCACCTGCTCGCGTCGCTCGGCAAGAGGGGAATCGTCGTCAACGACGGGCCGGGCTTCGTGTCCAACCGGGTGCTGATGGCGACGGTCAACGACGCCGCGGCCGTCGTCCAGGCGGGCACCGCCGACGCGCGGTCGGTGGACGAGATCTTCCAGGAGTGCTTCGGGCATTCCATGGGACCGCTGCGGACGGCCGATCTCATCGGTCTCGACACGGTGGTCGACTCGTTGCACGTGCTGCGGGAATGCACCGGGGACCCCCGTTTCGTTCCCTGTGCTCTGCTGGTTTCTCTGACCGCGGCCGGACACGTCGGACGCAAGAGCGGCCGGGGATTTCATGTATACGCCCCAAAGCCCCCTGCGCGGCCTTCCGGATTCTTTGCCGCTCGGTGATCTGAACTCTCGCTTCGGGGCGGCGGGAGGGGGTGATGTTTATTCCACTTGGAGGGATCGGAAGGGAGTTTTCCGCATCGGGGAACGGTCGTCCGCGCGAGGGGCCGACCGGTCGGCGGACTGATGGATTCCTACCGATCCTTCCCTTCTCGGCGCGCGCCGAGGAGACGATGTCTAGTGGTGAGGGTGACATGGCGGGTGACGAGGAATGCCTGGAACCTGTCGAGGGTCCCCCGGTGGCCTTCGCCCTGGACGATGTGACGACGGAGCCAGGCCGGATGGCGCCCGGAGCCGCGTCGAGGGTCGGGCTGTCCCGGGTGACCTTGGGCGTTCGGGTGGGCCGGTTCCTGGCCGCGGTGGGGGAGCCGGGCTCGGGCGTGACCGAGCTGCTGGACTGCCTCGCGGGCACGCTGCCGCCGGTGCTGGGCCGGGTGCACCGGGCCGCCGGGTGGCCCGTACGCCGGGTCCGGCCGACGGGTCTGCCCCTGGAGTTGCGCGCCTGGGAGGTCGTGGCGCGGGAGGTGCCCGGCGGCGGTGCGCCGGAGCTGCGGTGCCTGTGGCGGGCGGCGGGTCTGCGCTGGCGGTCCCAGCGCAGGGTGGCCGACCTGTCGGCGGCGGCCCGGCAGCGGCTCGCGGTGGCCCGGGCGGCCGCCGCGCCACCGGCGATCCTGTTGGCGGCCCAGCCCGCGTCGGCGCCGCGCGGGGAGGGTGCCGCTCTCGCCGCGGCGCTTCGGGGAGTGGTGGACGCCTGTGGGATCACCGCCGTGCTGTCGACGGCTGACGCGGCGGCGGCGGCCCGTGCCGACACCGTCGTCTTCCTCCACCGCGGGCGGTTCGTCGATGTGGCCGCGGGCGGCAACTCGGGCGCGGTTCGCGCGTACCAGGACCGAATCGGCCGCCGGATGTGACCCGCCTCCGGGCAGTTCTACGGAAAGCTGCGATCATGTGACCTTTGTGAACTCCCGGCTGTTCGGCGGGCGGCGGTGATGGCCGTCATCGCGGGAGATATGAGGGGCGTTCCCCTGCTGCTGTGATAGCGTCGACGGGCTTTTACTGTATGCGTAAATTGCATGTCGGGGGTGGTAACCATGCGGCGCATCAGTCTGACGCACGAAAGCCTTGTGCGCACACGACTATCGGCCGGCCCGGACAAACTCGTTGAAGCGCTATTCGCGCTCGACTTACTCTGCTCGGGAAGGGGCGCCGTCGAGTTCGAGGTCTGGCGCAAGAAAGTAAATGCCGCACCACAGGTCCGTGCCCTGGTCAAGCTGGCGCAGACCATCCGTCCCTTTCCCGACATCTATCGTGTGGTACGCCAGGCGATGGCGGACGATGCCGATCTCGCCGACGCGGAGCACCGGCCCCAGGTGGTCGGCGACGTCCTGGCCTTCTACCGGGTGGCCGTCGCGCCGTACCGGAAGGGCATCGCCGCCCGGCTGGAGATCGACCGGGCGGCCCGCGGCCAGATCGTGCTGAGCGGCGGTATGGACCGACTGATGAGCACGCTCCATCCCGCCCTGCGGTGGCAGCCACCCGTGCTGGAGGTGCCGGGCGGTGGGGCGGACCTCAGCCTGGAGGACGGCCTGGTACTCACCCCCACACTCTTCCTCCACTCCCGCCCGCCCGCGCTCTTCGTCGACCACGAGGACGCCCGGCAGCCGGTGCTCTTCTATCCGATCCCGGTCAGGCGCGAGTGGATACTCCCCCTCTGGCGCTCCGGCGACGGCGACGAGCGCGCGCTGAGCGCCCTGATGGGGCGGACCCGCGCCGCCGTCCTGCGAGCGCTGACCGACAGTTGCACGACGACGGAACTGGGGGAGCGCGTCGGCATCTCCGCGGCGGCCGCCAGCCAGCACACCGGGGTCCTGCGCAACGCCGGGCTGATCACCACCGTCCGCACCCTCAACACGGTCCAGCACGCGCTCACCCCCCTGGGCAACGCACTGCTCCACAACCATCTGAAGGTCTGACCCGCTCCCCGGCCGGGAGAGGCGGGGAACCACCGCTCGGGACGCGTGCGTTGTAGAGTAGGCAAACTGCCCTTGACCTGCAAAAACGCAGGCAGGGAGCCGATGCTCAGGAGTAACCCGATGATGCGCACCATGTTTAAGTCCAAGATCCATCGCGCCACCGTCACCCATGCCGATCTGCACTATGTCGGTTCCGTGACGATCGACGCGGAGCTGATGGCCGCGGCGGACCTGCTGCCCGGTGAGCTGGTGCATATCGTCGACATCACCAATGGGGCCCGGCTGGAGACCTATGTCATCGAGGGCGAGCCCGGCTCCGGTGTCATCGGGATCAACGGCGCGGCCGCCCATCTCGTCCACCCCGGCGATCTGGTCATCCTGATCAGCTATGCGCAGGTGAACGACGAGGAGGCGCGCTCGCTGGCCCCGCGCGTGGTGCACGTCGGCGCCGACAACAGGATCATCGAGGTGGGAGCCGACGCCTCCGCGCCCGTGCCGGGAGGCGAGACGCTCAGGAGCCCGCACTCGGTGGCCTGAGCCGGAATCGGCGCCCCCTGAGCGGACCGGGTCGGGCCACCCAGCGCGACGAGCGGGGGCGCCCGGTGGCATGGGCTGACCCTGCGCGGGCAGGCGGGGCGTTAGAGAGTGGGAACGCATGACTCTCGTACCTGGAGGTCCGGCATGACCCAGCCACCCGTACCACCGTCACCGATCCCCACCCCACCGACGCCTACGCCGCCACCGGGGCCAGGACCGGGACCCGTGCCCGTACCCTCACCGCCGCCCGGGCCCGCGCCGGAGCCGGTTCCCCGGCCGCCGACGCCGGGGCCCGAGCCGACACCGGAGCCGGAGCCCCTGCCAGGGCCCGCCTGACCTGTCCGACCTGTCTGACCTGTCTGAATCCCCCTGTTTCCGCCCGTGGCCCGCCAGGCGTCGCGTCGACGCACCGGGCGGGCCACGGGCGGGTCAGGCGGGCCGTGGGGACAGCCTCAGTCCGAGGAGACCTCGGAGCGGTCCCCGCCCCAGAGCGTGTGGAAGGAGCCCTCCCGGTCCGTACGCCGGTAGGTGTGCGCGCCGAAGAAGTCCCGCTGGCCCTGGGTGAGAGCGGCCGGGAGGCGCTCGGCGCGCAGCGCGTCGTAGTAGGCGAGGGCGGCGGAGAAGCCCGGCGTCGGCACGCCCTGGCGGGCCGCCGTGGCGACGACCTCGCGCCAGTCGTCCTGGGCCTCGCCGATCTCCTCGGCGAACTGCTTGTCCTGGAGCAGGCTCGGCAGATCCGCGCGGGTGTCGTACGCGGCCCTGATCCGGTCCAGGAACGCCGCCCGGATGATGCAGCCCTCACGCCAGATGGACGCGACCGAGCCGAGGTCGATGTCCCAGTCGTACGCCTCACTGCCCGCCTGGATCTGGTGGAAGCCCTGGGTGTACGAAACGATCTTCGAGGCGTACAGCGCCTGCTCCACCCGCGCGGCGAACCGGTCCGCCGCCTCGCCGCTCAGCGGGGTCACCGCGGGCCCCGGCAGCCCGCGCGAGGCCGTGCGCAGCTCACCGTGGCCGGAGAGCGAACGCGCG
Source organism: Streptomyces sp. NPDC057638 (assembly GCF_042800315.1). NCBI lineage: Bacteria > Bacillati > Actinomycetota > Actinomycetes > Kitasatosporales > Streptomycetaceae > Streptomyces > Streptomyces sp. NPDC057638. The sequence goes on along the minus strand of NZ_JBHVHF010000017.1, from coordinate 29,151 downwards.
AAGACCGCCTCCGCGATCCCGGACACCGGCACCCCGAGGTCCAGCGCGATCTGCACGGTCCAGCGGCCGGTGCCCTTCTGCTCCGCCTGGTCGCGCACGACGTCCACGAAGGGCTTCCCGGTGGCCGCGTCCGTGTGGGCCAGGACCTCGGCCGTGATCTCGATCAGATACGAGTCGAGGCGGCCGGTGTTCCAGGAGCGGAAGGTCTCGGCGATCCGCTCGGGCGTGTACCCCGCGACCGAGCGCAGCAGGTCGTAGGCCTCGGCGATCAGCTGCATGTCGGCGTACTCGATGCCGTTGTGCACCATCTTCACGTAGTGACCGGCGCCGTCCGGGCCGATATGCGCCACCGTGGGCTCGCCGTCCTTCGCCTTGGCGGCGATCTTCTCCAGCAGCGGCCCCAGCGAGGTGTAGGACTCGGCGGAGCCACCGGGCATGATGCTCGGCCCGTGCAGCGCGCCCTCCTCACCGCCCGAGATGCCCACGCCCACGAAGTGGATACCGCGCTCGCGCAGCTCCTGCTCCCGGCGCCGGGTGTCCGCGAAGTGGGCGTTGCCGCCGTCGATGATGACGTCGCCCTCCTCCAGCAGCGGGGCGAACTCCTCGATGACGGCGTCGGTCGGACCGCCCGCCTTGACCATGATGACCAGTCGGCGGGGCCGCTCCAGCGCCGCGACGAACTCCTCCGGGGTCTCGGCGGCGACGAAGGCGCCCTCGTCACCGAACTCCTCGACCAGAGCATGGGTCTTCGACGCGGTCCGGTTGTGGACGGCGACCGTGAAGCCGTTACGGGCGAAGTTCCGGGCCAGGTTGCGGCCCATCACCGCGAGTCCTGTCACACCGATCTGGGCTGTTCCACTCATGCTGTGCTCCTGGCTCCTGGATTCCCCGGGGCTGATCCCCGTCCGCCCCCAGCGACTACGTATAGCTGGCGGCGGTCACTCACCGATCTTCAAGCCGTCAGCGGCGGAGCGCATTCCCGCCCCCGCGCGGACCGGGGAATGACCCCCGAAAGAACGGAAGAACACCCGAAAGGAGCACACGGGGCGGTGTGCTCCTCGGATGTCTGCGCGGCACGCTCCGGCGCACGGTCCGCCACCGGGCGACCCCCGCCTCACCCCGGGGGCACCGGAGCCGCCGACTGGCTCCCTCCCGGCCGTCCCGGCCTGACCTCGCTGACCGGCCCGGCGGCCCCAGCCGCCCCCTCTGCGCCCGATGCGCCCGGCCTGAGCTCTTGTCATAGTCCACGGCGACCACCTAAGTTGGCGGCTTGACGTGACCTTTTCGTGATCCGATCTATCCGTCCTCGCTGTCTAGACCGTCCTCACCGTCCAAACCGTTAGTGGGAGTCTCACCATGGCCGCAAGCGGTCGGCATCGCCGATACCAGCCCAGCCGGATCAACCGGGCCTCCCTCACGGTGACCGCGGGCGGAGCGGGCATGGCGCTGCCGCTCATGGGGGCCGGTACCAGCAACGCGGCGTCGGTGGACGTCTGGGAGAAGGTCGCGGCCTGTGAGTCGACCAACCAGTGGTCGATCAACACCGGCAACGGCTACTACGGCGGGCTCCAGTTCACCCAGTCCACCTGGGAGGCGTACGGCGGCCGGGAGTACGCCCCGCGCGCCGACCTCGCCAGCAAGGACCAGCAGATAGCCGTCGCCGAGCGGGTGCTCAAGGGCCAGGGCCCCGGCGCCTGGCCCAACTGCTCGGTGCGCGCCGGACTGACCCGGGGCGGTGACTCCCCGGACATCTCCCCGCAGGGCGGGTCCTCCGAGCGGGTCGCCGAGGCCAGAAAGGCCCCGGCGCAGGAGCGTCAGCGCGAGACCCCGCGCGCCGTCGTCGAGCAGCGCACCTCGCCGACCGCCGTCCCCACCCACCGCGAGGGCTACACCGTCGCCCGGGGCGACTCGCTCTCCGGGATAGCCGACGCCAAGAGCGTCCGGGGCGGCTGGCAGCAGCTCTACGAGCAGAACCGGCGTACGGTCGGTGCCGACCCCGATCTCATCTACCCCGGCCAGCGGCTGGTGCTGAAGATGACCGCCCCCGCGCCCCGGCAGAAGGCCGACGAGGACCGGAGCGAGCGCCGCGAGGCCCCCCGGCAGCAGCGGGCCCCGCAGGCCAAGAAGCAGGCCCCGGAGGCGGCCAAGGAGCGGGCGCCGCAGAAGCAGGTCACGAAGCAGACTCCGAAGCAGGCCCCCAAGCAGGTCAAGAAGCACATCACCAAGACGGTCGGCGAGCGCACCACGCGGATGAGCGCTCCCGTCGACGCCTCGATGGGCACCCCGTACCGCAAGGCGGGCTCGGCCTGGTCCAGCGGTTACCACACCGGGCTGGACTTCCCGGTACCCACCGGCACCTCGGTCCGGTCCGTCGCCCCCGGCCGGGTCATCTCCGCCGGATGGGCCGGTTCCTACGGCTACGAGGTCGTCATCCGCCACCACGACGGCCGCTACAGCCAGTACGCCCATCTCTCCGCGCTGACCGTCCGCGCGGGCCAGGAGGTCGGCAGCGGCCAGCGGATCGCCCGCTCGGGCTCGACCGGCAACAGCTCAGGGCCGCATCTTCACTTCGAGATCCGTACGGGGCCCGGATACGGCTCCGACATCGACCCCCTCGCCTATCTGCGGGCGGGTGGCGTCGCCCTCTGACGCCCGCCGCCCGGGAACCCGCCGCCGCGAGGTCTCGGCCGCGGCGGCGGCCACGATGGTGCGCGGGATCGTCCCCGCGCCCGACGCGGTCCGCGCCGGGGCGCCCGGGGCCGGTGTCAGCCGCTCGATGCTGTCAGGGGCGCCATGGGTGTCAGGGCCGGCCGGGCTATGGGGGGCGTCGGGGTGGGCCAGCCGCTCCGTCGTGAGCATCACCAGCCCGGCGGCGGCCATCGCCCCGGCGCCGATCGCCAGGACCGTGCCCAGCGCGCCGTAACGGAAGCTCTCCCCGAACATCGTCAGTCCCACCGCCGCCGCCACGACCGGGTTGACCACGGTGACCGTGGCCAGCGGCGCCGCGAGCCCCGCACCCCGGTACGCCGCCTGGGAGAGCAGCAGCCCCGCGCAGGCCAGCACCGCGATCAGACCCAGGGTGGGCCACTGCACCAGCGGGTCGGCCCACTGCCAGTCGACCGCCACCGTCTTGGTGAACACCGAGGCGATCCCGAACGCCACCCCGGCGGCCGCGGCCAGCAGCACCCCGCGCTGCACCGGGCGGTGCGGCGCCTGCGCCATCAGGAAGAGCAGGGCCACCACCCCGGCGGTCACCGCCGCCAGCACCCCGCGCTGACCCGCGCCCAGGGTGTGGGAGCCCGTGTCCCCGCTCAGCTCCAGCAGGGCCGCCAGCCCGACCGTGGCCAGCAGCGCCCCGCGCCAGGCGGTGGCGCCCGCCCTGCGTCCCACGAACAGCGCCGCCATCGGCAGCGCGAAGACGATCGTCAGTGCCCCGAGCGGCTGCACCAGGCTCAGCGGGCCATAGGCCAGCGCGACCACGTGCAGCAGCGCGCCGACGCCGTTGAGGACGACGGCACACCACCACACGGCGTTGCGCAGCGGCGCGTAGGGCCGGTCGGGGACGGTGGCGGCCACGCGCTCCTGGACGATCGCCCCGGCCGCGTACGCGACCGCGGAGACCAGGGACAGGAGCACGGCCAGCACGAGGGAACTCATAGAGACCACGATCTCCGTGATTCGCGTTCGCGTCGTCGTCCTTGAGCACACACAGGCGTACTACTGACGGAGTACGAGCGTGGGTCAAAACTCGCCTGAGGGATGGTCGTGCAGGTCAGAGGGGGTGGAGTCGGGTGGACGGCTGGGGCGGGAGTCATCGCGGGGTGCGCGTCGGCCCTCCGTGCCGGGTGTGCCACCGCCCCGGCTCCCGTCGTCGTCCCGTCCTCGCCCGCCACCGTCTCTCCCTCGGTCGCGGCACGCGCCCGGCGCGCCGCACGGGTGGGGACGTCCCCCACCCCCTCCATCGTCCCGCTCGCCGACGGGCCGGCGCATCTTCGAGCCTGCGGCGGGCGCCGGAGGGCCCGACGCCCGGCCCGTCGGCTCCCGGCGTCCCCGGTGGGCCCTGTGGTCAGGGAGGCCGGTGGGTTAGGTTGGCGGCGATCATCGACGCCGCCGAGGGCCGGGGCGAGGGGAGCGGGGGCGCATGGACCTGCGGGAGCTGAACACGCTGGGTGGCTTCTTCGCCCTCCGAACCGGTACGGAGGGGACGCCGCCGGGCACACCACTGGCCCGGGTGTACGAGGGTGAGCTGACCGAACTGACCCGGCGCGTGGACCTCGTCACCGAACGTCACAACCCCTCCGAGCGCCGTGTCGCCGCCTCCATCGCCCAGCTCGGCATCGCCGCCCGGCTCTGGTCCATCGCCCTCGGCGCGGCCGCCCTCTACCGGGAGCTGCCCGATCTCGACCCCCGGGCACTGTGGTGGACCGCCGACCGCTCCACCCCCGACGACCTGGTCCTCACCACCGTACGGAGTCGGCCAGGAACGGCCGCGAACATCCGGGAGACCGTCCAGGAGAACCATCTGCGGCCGCTCTCGGCGGCGCTCAGGACCGACACCCGGATCTCGGCCAGGCTGCTGTGGGGCAACGCGGGCTCCGCGCTCGCCGCCGCCGTCCAGCAGATCGACGGCTGGGCCTTCGACCACGACCGGCCCGAGGTGGCACGGCGGGCCGAGGCCCTGGCGGCGGAGCTCTTCGACCACCCCGATCTCCGCGGCACCGTCGAGGGGCCACGGCGGCGGCGCACCAGCTGCTGTCTGTACTACCGCGCCCCGCGCGGCAGCCTCTGCGGGGACTGTGTCTTCAGCGGCCGGCCGGCCCCCGCGGCACCATAGGCCGTGTCATCCGTGGTGAGGGTGAGGCGTCTCGTACCGGCGGGGCTCAGGGTGGCTCACGGCGGTGGCCGGACAGAGCCTTGTGGAGGGTCGGCCGAGCCCCGATCATGACCGGGTGCCTGATGTGCCCGTCGATGAACCCACGTGCCCCGAGGGCCCGCTGACCGTCCGTGAGTATGTGGCCGCCCTGCGCGCGCTGCGGGACTGGTCCGGACTCACCTACCGCCAACTGGCGGCCAAGGCCGAGGCCGCCGGGGAGGTGCTGCCGTCCAGCACCCTGGCGGCGGCCCTGCACCGCGACACCCTGCCCCGCCCCGAACTGGTCGCCGCTCTGGTGCGCGCGGTCGGGCTCGACGAGACGGCCGTCACCCGCTGGGTGGCCGCCCGGGAACGGGCCCGGGAGACCGCGCTGGACGCCGGGCCCGTGCCCGACCCCGGGGCGGTGACCCCCGATGGCGCGGAGACCGGCGGTGGTGGGAGCGCGCCGCCGCCCGGACGGCCCCGGCCCCGGTGGCGGGCGGCGGTCGCGGTGGCGGCCCTGGTCGCCCTGGCCCTGGCGGTGGCCCTGGTGGTGGTCCTCGACCGGGATCAGGAGCCGCCAGGGGGTGCCGGCGCCTCCGCCGTGCCGCGACTGCCCGCCAAGGGCTGGTACCAGATGCGTCCTCAGCATGTCGCCGAGGCCCTGTGTGTCGGTGAGGGCCGCGAGCGCAACAAGCGCACCGTCCGGCCGCTGGCCGTGCAGCGGCCCTGCGGCACGGTGGTCCCCCGGACCTATCTGGAGCGGATCAGCGAGGGTGTCTACCAGATCCAGTGGCATCGCGAGGGCATGACCACCGGCTGTCTGACCGTGGACCAGGCGTACACGGTGTCCCAGGCACTGCTGGCGCCGACCGTGTGTGAGGGGGCCGCCCACCAGCGGTTCGTCCTGGAGCCCGGGAAGCGCGGCGACTCGGGCGTGCCGCTCTTCCGGCTGCGGCCGCTGCACTCCAACCTCTGTGTCGGGGTCCTCGGCGGTGCGGCGGACACGGACGTCGGCGCGGAGATCGCGCAGAAGGACTGCGACGGCGGCGCGGACCAGGACTTCGCCTTCGTCCCGGAGACCGGCTGATCTGGTCAGCCGGATCGGGTCAGCCTGATCTCATCGTCCCGCCTGCCCTGCCCTGCCCTGCCCGGCTCGATCTCGCTCCGCCCGGTCCGCCCTCCCGCCTGCGGCGACCTGACCAGGGCCCTCGGGCGGATCAGTGGGCACCTCCAGGAGACCGGCGCATTTGGCCGTCGCCCTTTTGGCTCGGTAAAGTCGCGCTTTTGGAACCCCCGGCGTATGAGCAGATCGAGGAACGGCAACGGCCATGACGGTGACAGACGACAGCCCCGCTTTCGGCCCCGGAATCGACCCCGAGCGACTCGCCGTCTGCCTCAGCGTCCTCGATGAGCTGGACCAGCTGGACGTCGACCATCCCGACGCCATCACCGTCCGCCGGGCGACGGCCGGTATCTACCGCACGGTGAAGCAGCGCCGCAGGCAGGAGCGGCGCGCCGCCAAGACCGCGCATGACCGCACGGTCACCGAGGCCACCGCCACCGGCTCGGCACAGCGCATCGACGACGAGACCGAGGGGCTGCTGCCCTCCGCGACCGCCCGGGGCGAGATCGCGGGCATACTCAAGCGGCCCCGCTCCTGCTACATCTGCAAGACCCGCTATGTCGAGGTCGACGCCTTCTACCACCAGCTCTGCCAGGACTGCGCCGCCGAGAACCGGGCCCGGCGGGACGCCCGTACCGACCTCACCGGGCGGCGGGCGCTGCTCACCGGCGGCCGGGCCAAGATCGGGATGTATATCGCGCTGCGGCTGCTGCGCGACGGCGCCCACACCACGATCACCACGCGCTTCCCGAACGACGCGATCCGCCGCTTCAAGGCCATGCCCGACAGCGAGGAGTGGATCCACCGGCTGAAGATCGTCGGGATAGATCTGCGGGACCCGGCGCAGGTCGTCGCCCTCGCCGACGCGGTGGCCGCCGAGGGGCCGCTGGACATCCTGATCAACAACGCCGCGCAGACCGTGCGCCGGAGCCCGGCCGCCTACCGTGAGCTGGTCACGGCGGAGTCGGCGCCGCTGCCCGCGGGCGAGCTGCCCGCCGCCCAGGTCATCGGCACCTTCGGCAGCGGGGCCATCAACACGGCGGCGGTGGCGGCGCTGCCCTCGGCGGCCGGTCAGGGCCTGAGTGCCCAGGAGGTCACCGATCTCGCGCTGGTTCCCGGCTCGGCCTCGCTGGAGCGCATCGCGTCGGGCACGGCGATCGACGCCGGGGGTCTGGTGCCGGACCTGGACGCCAGCAACAGCTGGATCCAGACCGTCTCCGAGGTCGACCCCGTGGAGCTGCTCGAGGTGCAGCTCTGCAACTCCACCGCGCCGTTCATCCTGATCAGCCAGCTCCGCGCGGCGATGGCCGCCTCCCAGGCCCGGCGTACGTACGTCGTGAACGTCTCCGCGATGGAGGGTGTCTTCAGCCGTGGGTACAAGGGCGCGGGCCACCCGCACACCAATATGGCCAAGGCGGCGCTGAACATGCTCACCCGTACCAGTGCGCAGGAGATGTTCGAGGCCGACCGCATCCTGATGACGGCGGTCGACACCGGCTGGATCACCGACGAGCGGCCGCACCCGGACAAGATGCGGCTCGCGGAGGAGGGCTTCCACGCGCCGCTGGACCTGGTCGACGGGGCCGCGCGGGTCTATGACCCCATCGTGCGCGGCGAGGCGGGCGAGGACCTCTTCGGCTGCTTCCTCAAGGACTACGCCCCGGCGAACTGGTAGTCCCGGACCGGTTCCGGCTGACCCGGGCGGCGGGCTCCTCCCGTACCGCTCGCCGGGCGCCGCCCGGAACTCCTCCCAGGCCCCCTGGTGCGGACCCCGCCGATCACGGCCGGTCCGCGCGAGGGGGCCTGGGCCAGTTGGAGCAGCGCGCCCCGGGCTCCGTTACTCCATTGGAGTGGCCGCGCGAAGCGGGCATAGGAGCATAACTCCCGTGAAAAGTCTAGGTGTTGGCCTGAAATGGGCAGATCGGCAGGCCCCATCGAGCGGGGGTGTGCTCATTTGGTTAATCTAGGGGGCACGGACGTCATCGGAGGGTCCACGAAAGCCCCTTGACCGTCCTGGGACACGTCTGCAACCAGGCTGCGGTCCCGCCCATGTGCCGGCGCCACCGCGACCGAATCGCCCCTTGTCCCAGTTTCGCGACACAGAGGAGTGCGCGGTGACATCAGATGTGAAGAAGCACGAGACGAGATCGGTTGAGGGCACGGGCGAGCTGACCGCCCGGTCGGACGAGCTCGGCAGTCTGGACGTGTGGGCGAGGTCAGCGCCCATCCGGCTCGCGGGGTATGAGGAAGATCTCTGCGAACCGCACATCCTGCCCAGCGTCGACTGACCGGGCCTAGCTGCACCACCGCGCCCCTCGCCACCGAGGCGGGGGGCGCGGTCGTGTTCCCGGGCGCCGCCGTCAGTCCTGGTGGCCCGCTCCCGGGCGCCGCCATGGACGGCGACCGTCCGCTCCGGGACGCGCGGGATGCGGCGGGTGTACGGGTGGTACGGGACCGGTGAGCCGGGTGGGTCCCAGGAACTCGCCCACCTCCGTCCGGTGCCACCAGGCCCCGGTGGCCCTCAGCTCCCGCCAGGTGGTGAACCGGTAGCGGAAGATCCGCACCCGGATATGGCTGGGTGGCGCCTCGGGGAAGGGGTTGTGGGCGAGCAGCCGCACGGTGTCCCGGTCGCCCTCCAGCAGCCGCTCGACCAGCCCGCCGAACCAGGGGCGGGCATAGGCCGGGGAGATCGCCGCGAACCACAGCATCCAGTCGAGCCGCAGATGGTACGGGGCGAACTGGCGAGGCAGCCGGCGGACGTCCGTGGGCTTGCCCTTGAAGCCGTACTCCCGCCAGCGCGAGTCCCGGTGCGGACGCTCCTCGTCCGTGCCCTCCACCACCAGTTCCTGCCGGACCCGGCCGACCGTGCCGAAGGCACCGTAGGCGTTGACCAGGTGGAACGGATCGTAGGACCGGTTCATCTGCTGCCGCCGGGAGAGCAGATTGCGCGCGGGCCGGACGCTGCGGACCAGCACCAGCGCGGTCACGGCGAGCACCACGATCTCGTACCAGAGCGGGGAGGACGGCAGCGGGGCGGGCGGTGCGGAGACCAGGGAACCGTCCATGGCGGAGAGCGCGAGCGCGATGGTCAGCCAGTTGAGCCAGGAGAAGTTGCCGGAGAGCACCAGCCAGAGCTGGGTGACCACGATGCCCACGGCGGCGGCCGTGGCCACCGGCTGGGGGGTGAAGAGCAGGACCGGCAGCACCAGCTGGGCCACGTGGTTGGCGGCGGTCTCCACCCGGTGCAGCGGGCGGGGGAGCCGGTGGAAGAACCAGCTCAGCGGGCCCGGCATCGGCTGGGTCTCGTGGTGGTAGTAGAGGCAGGTCAGATCGCGCCAGCAGCGGTCACCGCGCAGTTTGATCAGCCCCGCGCCGAACTCCACCCGGAAGAGCACCCACCGCAGCAACAGCAGAATGAGCAGCGGAGGAGCGGTCCGTTGATTGCCGATGAACACGGCGAGGAAGCCCACTTCCAGGAGGAGTGATTCCCAGCCAAATCCATACCAGGTCTGCCCCACGTTCACGATCGAGAGATAGAGCGCCCACAGGACCGCCCACCAGGCCATCGCGAGCGCCGGCGGCACCTCGTCCGCCGCCCCCGCCACCAGGGCCGCCGCGAGGGCGGCGCCGGTCCAGGCGCAGAGGGCGAAGAGCCGGTCCGAGTAGTGGGCGTGGAAGAGGCTCGGTGCCCGGCGGAACGGCACCCGGCGGAGATAGGCGGGGACCGGCAGTATGCCCCGCTCCCCGATCAGCGCCCGGAACTGGAGCGCGGCGGTCAGGAAGGCGACCAGGTACACGGCGGCCAGAGCCCGCTGGAAGACCAGTCGGCTCAGCCAGTAGTCACCGTCTCCGAACCACTCCATCGCGCCCAGTATCGACCGCGTCGCCACGGTGACGGCCCGCCGTGGCCGCCTCGGAGGGCTGGTATGAGCCGGATGGACGCGGTCCGTCGTCGCTGTGTGCCGTGGACCCGGCGGCGGTCGTCGCTGTGCGGAGTGGGCCCGGCGGGGCCTGTGTCGCCTTCCGCCGGGGGCTGGTGGCCTGCCCGTCCTCGTCCCCGGGGCGTCCGCCGGTATCCCGGTCCCCCGTCGTCGGGTGCCGGAGGGTGCGGTCCGCCCCCGGTCGTCGGGTGCCATCGGGGCGCGGTCCGTCCGCCCGGCGCGCGGGCGGGCCACTCGTTGGCACCTCTCCAAGTGGCGCGGAGCGGGAGCGTCCGGGAGAACGGGATGGACAGGTCGGGACCGAGAGTCGGGAGATACAGGTGGGTCCCATGCGTCGTCGGGCGGAACGCCCGTCGTTCACTGGTCCAGCGACCGTGCGGCGGGAGCGCCCGGAGCGTCGCCCCAAGGCCCCGGCGGACCGGCCGGGTGCGCCCGTGGTCCGCCAGGAGGCCGTGGGGTGCCCCGCCCCCTCCCGGCGTGCCCGTTCCGCGCTGGGCGCCGCCGTCGGTGCCCTGCTCGCCCTGCCCCTGCTCGCCGGGTGCGGTACGGGGGGCGGGGCGGACCCGGACGGGTCGCACACCACCGTCTTCCTGCGCGCGGCGGCGGCCCGGGGACCCGATCCGTACACCGCGTCCACCGCCCGCACCGTCGCGGCGCCCGCGCCCTCCGCGCCCGCTGAGGCGCGCGGCAACGGCGGGCCCCAGCGGGGACAGACCCTGCGGGCGGTCTCCGGCACGACCCCCGGGCTCTACGCGGGGACCCGATCCGTCGGCAGCTGCGACGCGGAGCGCCATCTGGCCCTGCTCCGGGCCGACCCGCCCCGGGCCGCCGCCTTCGCCCGGGACTCGGGGATCGCCCGGGACACGCTGCCCGGCTTCGTCCGGGGGCTGACACCGGTCGTCCTGCGGGCCGACACCCGTGTCACCGACCACGGCTACCGCACGGGCGCGACCACCGCGCGCCAGGCCGTGCTCCAGGCGGGCAGCGCCGTACTGGTCGACGCCCACGGGATGCCGCGCGTCCGCTGTGCCGGGGGCAATCCGCTGCGGGCGCCCGTCGCGGCCCGCGACGCGGTGGTCCACGAGGGGCGGTCCTGGGCCGGGTACCGGCCCGAGCGGACGGTGGTGGTACGGCCCGCCCCGGAGTCCGTCGACAGCCTGATCCTGCTGGACGCGGCCGACGGGTCCTGGATCACCCGGGAGACGGGGACGGACGGGGAGCGCGACCTCAGCCCCGATGTGGTGCCGCCGGGCGGGCCGGACGATCTGTACGCCTATCCGCCCGCCGGGAGCCTGTCGGCGCCGGACGGGGCCGGGGACCTCCCCGGCGGTGGCACCGGGGCGGTCGGGCCCGCCGCCGACGCGGATGGTGCCGGGGACCTCTCGGGCGGCGGTTCGGGGGCGGTGGCCGATCCGCCCGGGGCCGCGCGGGTGCCGGGAACGGCGGTCGATCCGTTCGACGAGGTGGGCGGGGCGGATGCGCCCGACGGTTCGGGTGAGGTGGGTACGAACCTGGATGAGGGGGGCGCGGGCCTCGACGGCTCCGGTGATCCGGCCGCCGGTCCGGACCCGGACCCCGACCCCGGCCTGGACCCGGGCTCGGACTCGGGCTCGGGGTTCGCGGTGGATCCGGGGTCCGGGGCGGTGGAGGGCCTCGCGGGGTGATCTTCGGCGGCTTCGGCGGCGCGGCGGTTCGGTGAGGCAGTGGCTCGGCGGGGTGGCCCGTCGCGTAAGGGGGGCGGGTGCCGTGGGGGTGTGTGGTCGGGGTGTGCGGTGGGACGGCCCGGTCGTTTCCGTTGCCGTATGTATGTGGACATGACATGCACACAGTCGAAGAATCCGGCAAATGATGACAGAGTGGCCCCATGGTTGAGCGGGCGACGGGGGTCCCGTCGCTTCCCGACGACTGGCCGGCCGGGCCGGAGGAGAGCCTGGCGCTGAACCGGATGGGCAGCTTCGACTGGGATCTGGCCAGTGGTCTGATGCATCTGGACCCGATCGCGCTGGATGTGCTGGACCTGCTGCCGGAGGAGTACGACGGGCGGCGGGCCAGTGTGATCGCGCGGATGCCCTCCGAGGACGCCGCCCGGCTGGACTCGCTGGTGGCGCGGGCGCTCAAGAACGGCAGCGAGCGGTACGGCGTGTACTTCCGCTACCGCCGCCGTGACGGCAGCCTGCGCTGGACCCACACTCAGGGCATCGTCCGGCGGGACGGGAACGGCCTCCCGGAACGGATCATCGGCATCGTCCGGGACGCCGCCGACGAACTGGCCGACCCCGTCAGCAGGGTCGTACCGGACACCGACCGGCGGGACCGGACCAGTGTGGTCGAGTCGACCACCGCCGCCCTCGCGCACGCCCGGACCGTCCAGGACGTGATCGACGTCCTCACGGACGCCCAGGGCCTTGAGCACTTCGGCGCCGCGTCCCTGGTCATGGGCCTGCTGGAGCCGGGCGGCAGGATCCACCTGGTGGCCGAGGGGCCCCACGAGGCGTTCGTACCGGGCACCCGCTACACCCGGGTGGACGAGCAGTACCCCATGAGCGAGGCGGTGCGGACCCTCGCACCCCGCTTCATCGAGTCCCGCGAGGAGTTCGCCCGCTCCTATCCGGTGCTCTGGCCGCACATCAAGGACCTCGGCATCACCTCCGCCGCCTATCTGCCGCTGATCGCCCAGGCCCGCCCGATCGGCGGCTTCGGGCTGCTCTACGACGACCGGACCGGCTTCAGCGCCGAGGAACGCGATGTCCTGGTCGCCCTCGGCAGCAGCATCGCGCAGAGCGTCCAGCGAGCGCTCCTGTACGACCAGGAGCACGATCTGGCCGAAGGGCTCCAGCAGTCGATGCTCCCGCGCCGGATCCCCGAGGTCCCCGGGGCGCAGCTCGCGGTCCGCTACCGGGCGGCCCGGCTGGGCCGGGACATCGGCGGCGACTGGTACGACCTCATCGCCCTGCCCGGCGGCCGGGTCGGCGCGGTCATCGGCGATGTCCAGGGACATGACACCGACGCGGCCGCGGTGATGGGACAGCTCCGGATCGTGCTGCGGGCCTACGCCGCCGAGGGACACACCCCGGCCACCGTGATGGCGCGCGCCTCCGTCTTCCTGCGCGAACTCGACACGGACCGCTTCGCCACCTGCACCTATGCCGAGGTCGACCTGGAGAGCGGGGTGGTCCAGCTGGTCCGGGCGGGGCATATGGACCCCCTGGTGCGGGGCGCGGACGGCGTCTGCCACCGGATCTCCGTGGAGGGTGGGCTGCCGCTGGGGCTGTCGGCCGAGTTCCAGGCGCTGGAGTACCCGGTCAGCACCGTGGAACTGGACTCGGGACAGACCCTCCTCCTCTACACCGACGGTCTGGTGGAGGTGCCGGGCGCCGACCTCGACGACGGGGTCGGGCTGCTGAAGGAACTGGTGGAGGAGGGCCCGTGCGACCTCCAGGAGCTGGCCGACCATCTGTGCGAGGCCGCCGACGAGCGCGGCGGAGCGGATGACGTGGCCCTGCTGTTGCTGCGCCGTGAGGGCGCGCGGCTGCCGAGCGCGACCGGCAGGCTCCGCCGCCATGTGCCGCAGAACGAGCCGGACGCGCTGCGCTCGGCCCGCCATATGATCCGCTCCGCCGCCGCGTCCTGGGGCGCCGGGGAACGGGCCGACGAGATCGAGCTGGCCGCGGACGAGCTGGTCACCAACGCGCTGATGCACACGGACGGCGGGGCCGTGGTGACGGCCCGGGTGCTCGCCGGGCCCGAACGCAGGCTCCGGGTCGAGGTGGAGGACCTCTCCAGCGCGCTGCCCCGGCGCCGGGAGGCCGGGGAGTCCGGTGTGTCGGGACGGGGACTGCTGCTGGTGGACCGGTTGGCGGACACCTGGGGAGTGGAGTCGCGGGGCACCGGCAAGTGTGTGTGGTGCGAGTTCGCGGTGGCGGAGCCGACCGGCGTACGGGTGGGACCGGGCGGAGCGCCGGAGCGCGGCGCCCTGGCGGACGGGCCGCCGGGGAGCGGCCAGGCGGATGCCTGAGCGGCGGGCGGTCGGGATCGGGCGTGCCGGGTGCTCCGGGTGCTCCGGGTGACGGCCGGTCGGGTGCCGGTGGCCGACGGGTGACGGCCGAGCCGGTGATGGTACGGGTGGTGGCTGGGTGACACCGGGAAGGTAGGGGACAAGCCGGGCCGGTTGGTGACGGTGTGGCCGATGACGGGTGGCGCGCCCATGGTCACCCACCGGGCGCCGCATGCCCTGAGCGGATGTTAACTATCCGTAAAGAGCGCGTCGCTTCGGTGATCGATCGATCGCGGTGGGGCGGGTCCCAGGGCAGCATGGGCGGCAGTGGTGGTGCCGTCGTACGGGGCCGCCGTCGGCGCCTGTCGGCCGGTGCGCGGCGGACCGTCCGGCTCCGGGCCCTCCGCCGCCATGCCCCTGTGAGCTCCGACGAACCCGAGGACCGCCGTGTCTATCGAGCTACTCGCCCCCTTGGACCTGGCGTTCTGGCAGCTGGAGTCGGCTGGGCACCCGCTGCACCTCGGCGCGCTCGCGCTCTTCGGTACGGCTGGGCCCACCACACCGGAAGGGCGAAGGACCGGGTCCACCACCGAGCGGCCCGGGGGCGGTTCCGGGGCCGCCGTGCTCTTCGGGTCCGGTTCAGGGCCCGCGCCCAGGGCCGCCGCACCCTCCGGTTCCGGTTCCGGTTCCGGGTTCGAGTCCGGGGCCGGGTTCGCGGACCGGCGACGGCCCACCGCGCGGGGATCCGCCCCGGGCGGCGCGCGCCCCGACTCCGGTGCCGACCCCGGCGCCGCCCCCGACCCCGGTGCCGACCCCGGTGCCGCCCCCGACCCCGGCGCCGACACCATCCTCGGCCTGCTCGCCGCACGGGCCGCCGCCGTCCCCTGGCTGCGGCGGCGCGTACGCGGTGTCCTGCTGCCGGTCGGAGGCGCCGCCTGGAGCGTGGACAAGGACTTCGACGTACGGCGCCATGTCCACCGGATCCGGCTCCCGGCGGGCGATCTGGCCGAACGGGCCGTCGCCGTCGCCGGGGAGCTGATGGAACGGCCGCTCGAACGGGGCCGTCCGCCCTGGGAGATGTATCTCCTCACGGGTGCGCCGGGCGGACCCTTCGCGGTGCTGGTCAAGCTCCACCACGCCCTCGCCGACGGGATGCGCGCGGTCGCCATCGGCAGCGCCGTCTTCGACGAGACCGCGCCGACCGCCGCCACCACGGCCCGGCGCGGCCCCGGCCGGTCCGAACCTCCCGGGCGCCGCGCCTGGTTCGCCGACCCGGCCCGGCTGCTCCGCGCCGACCCGGCCCGCTTCCTCGGACTGGCCCGCGACCGCGTCGACGACCTCGGGCGAGCCGTCGGGGTGGGCGCGTCCGTCGTCCTGGCCAGCCGACTGGACGCAGGAGGGCTCTCCTCGCTCACCGCGGGCCCCAGCGGCACCCGCCGACTGGCCACCGTCGAACTCGATCTGGAGCGGGTCCGGGCGATCCGGCGTGCCGTCGGAGGCACCCTCAACGACGTGCTGCTCGCCGTCGTCGCGGGCGGGCTGCGGCGCTGGGCGCGGCAGCGGGGCGACGCGCTGCCCGCCCGGGGCCCGCGCGCCCTGGTCCCCGTCTCGCGGCGCCGCCCGGGGAGCGCGCCGGGCGCGGGCAACCGGCTCTCGGCCTATCTGCTGGAGCTGCCCCTGGCCGAGCCGGATCCCCGGGTACGGCTGGACGCGGTCCGCGCGGCGATGGACCGCAACAAGGCGGCGGGGCCGCTGCGGGGCGCGGGCGCCGTCGCCGTCCTCGCCGACCAGCTGCCGCCGCTGGCCCATCGCTTCGGCACCCCGCTGGCGAAGGGGGCGGCCCGGATGCTCTTCGACCTCCTGGTCACCAGTGTGCCGCTGCCCCGGGCGGCGCTCAGCCTCGGCGGTGTGCCGCTGAGCGCGCTCTATCCGCTGGCGCCCCTCGCCCGGGGGCAGTCGCTGGCCGTCGCCCTGACCCGGTACGGGGACCGGGTGCATATCGGCCTGGTCGCCGACGGTGAGGCGGTGCCGGATCTGGATGCCCTGGGGTGTGGTCTGCGCGAGGAACTGTCGGTGCTGTCGCGGCTGACCCCCACCGCGGCCCCCGCTCACTGACCCCGACGCCGGCCCCGTCCGCTTACCCTGCCCGTCCGCTGGTTCGCGCGCTGACCTCCGCTCGCTGGCCCCTGCCCGCGAGCCGGGGCGGCGGGCTCACCGAGCTCCTGGACCCGAGCTCCTGGACCCGAGCCCCGAGCTCCTGGACCCGCTGCGGGCGCGTACGAGCGAAGAGATCCGATAAATGCCTGAGAAAAGCTCGCCTCAAAGGATGTCCGCCCGGTATTGACGGGGTCAGTGATCCGATGAATATTGCTGCTCATCGAATGCAGCCACTCCAAGGGAGCCACGCCGCATGCGACGCACCCCCCTGGGAACCAGCGGAGTCGACCTCACCGAACTCGCCTTCGGCGGCGCCGGGATCGGCAATCTCTACCACCCGGTCGCGCCCGAGGCCGCCGAGGCGGCCGTGGACGCCGCCTGGGAGAGCGGTATCCGTGCCTTCGACACCGCGCCGCACTACGGACTCGGCCTCTCCGAACGGCGGCTCGGCCATGCCCTGCGGGCCCGGCCCCGGGACGCGTACACCCTCTCCACCAAGGCCGGACGGCTCCTCGCCCCCGTTCCGCCCGGCGGCGACGGCCGCCACGGCGATGACCTGGCCCAGGGGTTCGCGGTCCCGGCCGACCACCGCCGGGTGTGGGACTTCAGCGCCGACGGGGTGCGCCGCAGCGTCGAGGAGAGCCTGGAGCGGCTGGGGCTGGACCGGATCGACCTCGTCTATCTGCATGACCCGGACGACCACGAGGAGACGGCCTTCCGCGAGGGCTACCCCGCGCTGGAGCGGCTGCGTGCCGAAGGCGTCGTACGGGCGATCGGCGCGGGGATGAACCAGACCGCCATGCTCACCCGTTTTCTGCGGGAGACCGATGTCGACACCGTGCTGTGCGCGGGGCGGCTGACCCTGCTCGACCAGAGCGCGCTGAGCACCCTGCTGCCCCAGGCGCGGGCGCGCGGCACGCGCGTGGTCGTCGGCGGGGTCTTCAACTCCGGAGTGCTCGCCGACCCCCGCCCCGGCGCCCGTTACGACTACCGGATGGCCCCGCCCGCGCTGGTCGGGCGCGCGCTCGCGATCCAGAGCGTCACCGAACGCCATGGCGTCCCCCTGCGTGCCGCCGCCCTGCACTACCCCCTCACCCATCCGGAGGTCGCCGCCGTCCTGGTCGGGGTCCGCTCCGCCGCCGAGACGCTCGACGCCGCCGACCACTTCCACCGGCCCCCGCCCGCCGCGCTCTGGGACGAACTGCGGGCGGAAGGTCTGCTGCCGGGGGACGGACACCCGGTGGGGGAGGGACGCCGCTGACACGCGACGTACGGCTGGTGAACCGGGACGTCCTTCCGAGGCGGGAGCCGGATGCCTCGGATCCGAGGCGGCGGCCGCCCACGCGAGACGGATGCCGTGGGCACGAGACGGAGGCCATCCGGCCCGGGACCGTCCAGACCAGACCGACCGGGCCAGACCGAACCAGACCAGACCGACCGGGCCAGACCGAACCAGACCAGACCGGTCCGGGGCCGCCCCGACGGGACCGGTCCGGGACCGCACCGGGACCCGCCCCGACGAGGAGAGACGGACACCGCCGATGAGAGTCGCCCTGCACACCACGGTCCGCGCCGACCGCGTCGAGGCGTACGAGGAGGCGCACCGGCATGTCCCCGAGGAGCTGACCGGGGCCATCCGCGCCGCCGGGGTGACCTCCTGGACGATCTGGCGCAGCGGTACGGACCTGTTCCATCTGCTGGAGTGCGACGACTACGCCGGACTGCTCGCCGCCTTGGAGCCGCTCCCCGTCAACATCGCCTGGCAGGCCCGGATGGCCGACCTCCTCGATACCGTCCACGACTACTCCGCCGACGGCGCCTCGGCCCCGCTGCCGGTGGTCTGGGAGCTGTGACCGATGACGACCCACGACGGCCCCCAGTCGACCCAGCCGACCCACGACGGCCCCCAGCCGGCCCTCGTCGGACCGCTGACGGTCATCGACGCGCACCACCACGTCTGGGACCTCTCCGTACGCGACCAGGGGTGGATCGCCGGGGCCGGGCTGGCCCCCCTGCGCCGTGACTTCTCGCTCGACGACCTCGCCCCGCAGGCCCAGGGCGCCGGGGTGGGCGCCACCGTCGTCGTCCAGACCGTCACCGTCGCCGCCGAGACGCCCGAACTCCTGGACCTCGCCGACGCGCACCCGCTCGTCGCCGGGGTCGTCGGCTGGACCGACCTCACCGACCCCGCCGTCGCCGACGCCCTCGCCGCGCTGCGTGAACTGCCCGGCGGCGACCGGCTCGTCGGCATCCGCCACCAGGTCCAGGAGGAGCCGGACCCGGAGTGGCTGCTGCGGCCCGACGTCCAGCGGGGGCTCGCGGCCGTCGCGGCCGCCGGGCTCGTCTACGACCTGGTGGTGCGGCCCCGGCAGCTGCTCGCCGCCGCTGAGGCGGCCAGCCGCCAGCCGGGACTGACCTTCGTCCTCGACCATCTCGGCAAGCCGCCGATCGCCACCGGGGAGCTGGAGCCCTGGGCCGCACACCTGCGGGCGTTCGCCGCCCGGCCCAACACCGTCGGCAAGCTCTCCGGGCTGGTCACCGAGGCCCGCTGGTCCACGTGGACCCCGGCCGGTCTGCGGCCGTACACCGAGCGCGCGCTGGAGGCGTTCGGACCCGGGCGGCTGATGTTCGGCTCGGACTGGCCGGTCTGTCTGCTCGCCGCCGGTTATCGCCGGGTGATCACCACCGTACGGGAGCTGACCGAGGAGCTCACCGGCCCGGAGCGGAAGGAGATCTTCGAGGCCGCCGCGCGCCGGGTCTATGGCCTGCGCACCCCGTGAGCCTGCGGCGCGACCACCCCTGCGGCACCCTGGACGCATGCCAGAACTACCCGAAGTGGAGTCGTTGAGGGAGTTTCTCGCCGACCATCTCACGGGCGAGCGGATCACCCGGGTCCGGCCGTTGGCGATCAGTGTCCTCAAGACGTACGACCCACCGCTGACCGCACTCGACGGTGCCGAGGTGACCGGGGTGCGGCGCCATGGCAAGTGGCTCGACATCGAGACCGCCGGTGCCGGGAAGGACCGTCTCCATCTCGCCGTCCACCTGGCCCGCGCGGGGTGGCTCCGCTGGTACGACACCCTGCCACCGTCCCCGCCCCGGCCCGGCAAGGGCCCGCTCGCCCTGCGTGCCGCTCTCGACTCCGGCGCGGGCTTCGACCTCACCGAGGCGGGTACCACCAAGCGGCTCGCCGTCCATGTGGTCCGGGAGATCGGCGAGGTGCCCGCCATCGCCCGGCTCGGCCCCGACCCGCTCGCGCCCGGCTTCGACCGCGACGCCCTCGCCGCCCTGCTGGCCGGTGAGCGACGGCAGATCAAGGGCGCGCTGCGGGACCAGAACCTGATCGCGGGCATCGGCAACGCCTACAGCGACGAGATCCTGCACGCGGCGAGGATGTCGCCCTTCCGGCCGGTGCGGAACCTGGACGACGAGGACATCACCCGACTGTACGAGGCGACGCGGGCCACCCTCACGGCGGCGGTGGAGCGGGCGCGCGGGGTGGCCGCCGGGCGGCTGAAGGCCGAGAAGAAGAGCGGGCTGCGGGTGCACGGGCGGACCGGTGAGCCGTGCCCGGTCTGCGGGGACACGATCCGCGAGGTCTCGTTCGCGGACTCCTCGCTCCAGTACTGCCCCACCTGCCAGACCGGCGGCACCCCCCTCGCGGACCGCCGGATGTCACGGCTGCTGAAGTGAGACGGCCACCCCGGCGACGTTCGTACGGCCACCGGGGACGTTCGTACGAAGGTGCCGCGCCCCCCTGCGCGGCCGGGGCGCTCCGTACCGCCGCCGCACCGGCGCGGCCTCACCGCGGGGCGGACGGCAGCGAGACCAGGATCCGGCCCGACGCGTCGAGCACGTCCCAGCGGACCACGGCGTTCCGCGCCAGCGCCGTACCGCCCTCGATCTCCAGCGGCTTCGCGGCGGTGTGCCCCGGGGGCCCCACCCGCCAGCTCAGGACCGGCTGGGTGGTGCCGTCCGCCGTGACGGCCATCAGCCGGCAGCGGTCGGGGCCCCGGACACCGGAGAGCCGCAGCGCGATCCGCGTCCCCCAGGGCTGACCGGTCACGTTCGCCGTCGCCGTCACCCCGGTCATGGCGTCCGTCGCCGTGATTCCCGTGCCCGGGGGCGGGCCGTCACCATGGTCGGCCAGGAGCACCCCTGAGGGCAGGCCCACCGCCAGTACGGCCGCCGCCGCGAACAGCCGCAGCCGGCGCCGTCCGCCGCGCCGCCGTACCAGCGTGACCTCGTCCAGCAAGCGGTTCAGCAGCGGCGGCCGCACCGCGGCCGCGAACGCGGCTCCGGGCGGCGGCGGAACCGGAACGGGAGGAGGGCCGAGGGCCGACAGGGCCGAGGCCACCGGGGCGAGTTCGGTGAGCCGCACGGCGCACAGCACGCACACCGACAGATGCTCCTCGAAGCGCAACGCCTCGCCGGGATCCAGCACCCCCAGCGCGTAGGCCGCCACGTCCTGGTGGCGCGCCACTGTGCTCATGGGCCTCGACTCCCTTCACCGTACGCCCGGACATCCCGGTCACACCGATGCATACGCGGGGCGCGCCCCCCGTGCTCAAACCACGCGCGACACACCCATGGCCGCCTCCGCGGGGGACACCTACACTCACCGGCATGTTGCGCGCACTGGCGGTCGACGACGAGAAACCGGCGCTGGAGGAACTGCTCTACCTGCTCCGCTCCGACGCCCGTATCACCAGTGCGGAAGGCGCCACCGACGCCACCGAGGCGCTACGCCGGATCAGCCTCGCGCTGGACGCCGGGCCCGGCGGGGCCGACGGCAGCGATGGCATCGATGTGGTTTTTCTCGACATCCACATGGCCGGGCTGACCGGACTGGACGTGGCCCGGCTGCTGGCCCGCTTCGCGCATCCGCCGCTGATCGTCTTCGTCACCGCCCATGAGGGCTTCGCCGTCCAGGCGTTCGACCTCAAGGCGGTGGACTACGTCCTCAAGCCGGTGCGCCGGGAGCGGCTGGCCGAGGCCGTACGCAGGGTCGGGGACGCGGTCCTCGCCGCGCGTGAACCCCGCCCGGCGGGACACACCGCCCACCTCCCCGCCGCGCACCCGGCCACGGCCGTCCTGGCTCCGGTGGGCGGGAGCGAGCAGATCCCGGTGGAGCTGGGCGGGGTGACCCGTTTCGTACCGATCGACGAGATCGCCTATGTCGAGGCCCAGGGCGACTACGCGCGGCTGCACACCGAGAGCGGCAGCCATCTGGTGCGGATCCCGCTCTCCACGCTGGAGGAGCGGTGGGCCTCGCGGGGGTTCGTACGGATCCACCGCAGCCATCTCGTCGCCCTCGCCCGGATCGACGAACTGCGGATGGACGCCGGGACCACGACCGTCCGGGTGGGGGCGGCCGAACTCCCCGTCAGCAGACGTCACGCGCGCCAACTGCGGGATCTGCTGATGCGCCGCTCCTAGGCCGTGTCTGACACATCCCGTCTGTCCCGCGACGCCGCCCGCCGCGCCCTTCGGGCGGACAGCGCTGCTTCGCGGACACGACCTCGCGCCGAACCGACCGCTCACGGCGGCCGTTCGTCGCGGCCCGCCGACCGTTCGGCGGCCGGTGGCCACCGTTGGTCGCCGTCGGACCCCGTTGGGCGACGGGCGCCGTCCGCTGACCGAGCCAGCCCGGTGCCGGACGCTCCTCGCTCATGCCGCAGGCATAGCCTTGATCAGGGGAGTGAAGGGGTGTGATGTCCGATATCGAGGCGTTGCTGGAGGAGCTGCGGAGCCTGTCGGCGACGTCGGCCACCAGCGTCCATGACCTCCACGCGCTGCTCACCACCGTCAAGAGCGCCGCGGGGCGCTGGGCCGATGTGCTCTACGAGATCCAGCGGTCCGCGCAGGGGCTGGCGGGGCCGAGGGCGGAGGCGGCCCTCGAAGTCGCCTTCCGCAGGGCCGAGGAGTCCTATGTCGAACTGGAGATCGCCCTGAGCGACTGCGCCCGCGCACGCCGCCCCTGAACCGGGGCCGGACGCGGTACGGACCGGTCCCATGGTCGCGGTGGCCCGCCGCCCGGTCACGGCGGACCGGCCGGTGACCAGGGCCGGGCCCCGCTCCCCCGGCCCGCCCTCCCGGCGCGGGCGGTCTCGCCTCCCACCAGGCCCGACCGGGGGCGGCCCGGCCCTCTCCCGGGAGACCGGTCCCCGGGGCCAGGTGGCCCGGGACGCATCTACCGTCGGTAATGGCTCCTGCGTAGACTCCTCAGTTCCCGAGTAGTCCCCACGTAATCCCCGAGTCACCCACGGACGCTGGAGCGGACGCCGATGCCAGCTGAGCACACCCCCCGTCGCGAGGTGGTCACCGGAGTGCCCCGCAGCGCCCGGCGCGCGCCGGGGCACGCCCCCGCGCGGTCCGAGATCAGCGAGCAGACCACGCTCGGCACCACCTATGTACGGTCCCTGATGCGCAGCCAGCTCCGCACCGCGCTGACCGCGCTCGCGGCCCTCGCCCTGCTGGTGGGTGCCCTGCCGCTGTACTTCGCGCTGCCGGGGGCGTTCGGCGGCGGCCCGCTCTCGCCGCTGGTCGTCGCGGCGACGCTGGGCATCGCGGTCTACCCCGTGATGTGGCTGATCGCCCGCTGGTACGTCCACCGGGCCGAGCGCAACGAACGGGACTTCGTGCGCCTGGTCGAGGGGCGCTGACCCATGGCGGGACCCCCGGTCATACCCGCCGCGCGCCAGCCCGCCGCGCCCGCCGCGCATAACGTGCCTGACGTGCCTGACGTGCCCGCCGCGCATGACGTGCCTGCCGTGCCCGCCGCGTCAGCCGGGCGCGGCCCGAACGGGCCCATGGCCTCCCACGGGCGGGACGCGGCCGGGCCCACGCCCCGTGGCGGGCGCGGCGCGGCTCACCCCGGCTCCGTACCGGGCGGCGACCGCCGGTGAACCAGGCGTACGCGGTGACCGCCGTCACCGCCGTGGTCGTCGCGACCGTCCTCATCGGCGGCCTGGGGCTGCGGATCTCCCGCACCACCTCCGACTTCTACGTGGCCTCACGCACCGTCAACCCCGGCCTCAACGCCGCCGCCATCAGCGGGGAGTACCTCTCCGCCGCCTCCTTCCTCGGCATCGCGGGACTCGTCCTCGTCCAGGGCCCCGACATGCTCTGGTACCCCGTCGGCTACACCGCCGGATATCTCGTCCTGCTGGTGCTGGTCGCGGCCCCGCTGCGCCGCTCCGGCGCGTACACCCTCTCCGACTTCGCCGAGGCCCGGCTGGAATCCGCCACCGTCCGCAGGATCGCCAGCCTCGTCGTCGTCGGCATCGGCTGGCTCTATCTGCTGCCCCAGCTCCAGGGCGCCGGGCTCACCCTGGAGATCCTCACCGGCGCCCCCGACTGGGTGGGCGGGGTGCTCGTCGCCGTCGTCGTCACGGGCGCCGTCGCGGCGGGCGGGATGCGCAGCATCACCTTCGTCCAGGCGTTCCAGTACTGGCTCAAGCTGACCGCGCTGCTGGTGCCCGCGCTCTTCCTGGTCACCGCCTGGTGGGGCGACGACGCCCCGCGCGCCCGCTTCGACGCGCCCGCCGTGCTGCGCGAACACACCGTCGTACGGGTCGACGAGACCGTACGCGTCGAACTCCACCGGCCCCTGTCGCTCACCGTCACGGGCACCATCGACGGGGAACGGTACGACGGCGAGACGATCACCCTCGGTGAGGGTGCCCATCGCATCGACACGGGCACCACCCTCGGACTGCCCCCCGGCGCGCCCGTCCCGCGCGCCTCCTCCGCCGAGGACCCCGCGAGCTGGTCCCAGCCGCTCTCCGGCGGACGCGACGGAAACCACCTCTACGCCACCTACGGGCTGATCCTCGCCACCTTCCTCGGCACGATGGGCCTGCCGCATGTCGCCGTACGCTTCTACACCAGCCCCGACGGGCGCGCCGCGCGCCGCACCACCCTGGTGGTCCTCGGCATGGTCGGCGTCTTCTATCTGCTGCCCCCGGTCTACGGGGCGCTCGGCCGGATCTACGCGCCCGAACTCGCCCTCACCCAGGACGCCGACGCCGCCGTGCTCGTCCTGCCGGAACGGATCCTCGGCGGCACGCCCGGGGAACTGCTCGGCGCCCTGCTCGCGGGCGGGGCGTTCGCCGCCTTCCTCTCCACCGCCTCGGGCCTGGCCATGTCCGTGGCGGGGGTGATCTCCCAGGACGTCCTCCCCTCACGCGGGGTGCGCCACTTCCGGCTGGCGACGCTGCTGGCCATGGCGGTACCGCTGGGCGTCAGCGTGGTCGCCACCAATGTGCCCGTCGCCGACGCGGTCGGGCTGGCCTTCGCCGTATCCGCCTCGTCCTTCTGCCCGCTGCTCGTCCTCGGCATCTGGTGGCGGCGGCTCACCCCGCCCGGCGCCGCCGCCGGTCTCGTCATCGGTGGCGGCGCCGCGCTCACCGCCGTCATGGCCACCCGGGCCGGACTCGCCCCCGAGGGCTGGGGGCACACCCTGATGGCCTGGCCCGCCGTGTGGTCGGTGCCGCTGGGCTTTCTGACCATGGTGCTGGTGTCGCTGGCGACCCCGCGCCACACTCCCCCCGGCGCGACGGCGATCCTGGCCCGGCTCCATCTGCCCGAGGATCTCACCGGCGCCGCCAGATCCGAAGGAGCGGAGAGATGACGGGGACGGGAATCGCCGCCCTGGTCGCGGCCGGGGCGTTGCTGCTCCTGGTGGGGGTGGCCGTCGGGCGGCGGGTGGAGCGCCGTGGTCCGGGACCCGACCTCGACCTCGGCACCCCCGTGGAGCGGGCCACCTTCCACACCCTGCACACCGCCTCCCTGGCCGCGCCGCCGCTGCGGGCCGGGCTCACCGAGGACACCGCCCGCAAGGCGTCCCGGCGGCTGCGCTCCCTGCTCGGCACCGAGGCGCTCTGTCTGACCGACCGGGTCTCGGTGCTGGCCTGGGACGGTCCGGGTCTCGACCACCATGAGCACCGGGTGATGGTCAAGGTCGCCGAGATGCTGGACTCGGGGCGCAGCCAGAGCGTCGAGACCGAGTGCGAGGTGCTGGAGTGCCCGTTGCGCTGGGCCGTGATCGCCCCGCTCACCGGGGAGGAGGGGGTCCTCGGCGCGCTCGTCGCCTATGGCTCACGGGAGTCGGCGGTCCTGGTGCGGGCCGCGACCGAGGTGGCCCGCTGGGTCTCGGTCCAACTGGAACTGGCGGAGCTGGACCGGTCGCGGACCCGGCTGATCGAGGCGGAGATCCGGGCGCTGCGGGCCCAGATATCGCCCCACTTCATCTTCAACTCGCTGGCCGCCATCGCCTCCTTCGTACGGACCGATCCGGAGCGGGCGCGGGAACTGCTGCTGGAGTTCGCCGACTTCACCCGCTACTCCTTCCGCCGCCACGGGGAGTTCACCACCCTCGCCGACGAGCTGCGGTCGATCGAGCAGTATCTGGCGCTGGCGGGGGCCCGCTTCGGCGACCGGCTGCTGGTCACGCTCCAGATCGCGCCGGAGGTGCTGCCGGTGGCGCTGCCGTTCCTCTGTCTCCAGCCGCTGGTGGAGAACGCGGTCAAGCACGGGCTTGAGGACTCCCCGGACGAGTGCCGGGTGATCATCGCGGCGCGGGACGCCGGGGCGGAGGCGATGGTGACGATCGAGGACGACGGGGTGGGGATGGACCCGGGGGTGCTGCGGCGGCTGCTGGCGGGGGAGCACGGGGGGTCGGCGGGGATCGGGCTGTCGAACGTGGACGACCGACTGCGGCAGGTGTACGGGGACGAGTACGGGCTGGTGATCGAGACGGGGGTGGGCGCGGGCATGAAGATCACCGTCAGGATCCCCAAGTACTGCGCGGGGGTGCACTCCGGGCCGAGCCGACGCCCGCGCTGAGGCCGGGGCCGTGCTGGGCCGAGCCCGTGCTGGGGCGGGGCCCCGGCCTCGTCCTGACCCGGTCCCGGCCGGGCGGTGGCCCCCGCCCGGCCCCGGTGGCCGTCAGCGGATCAGAAGAGATGGATCGCCAGATGACTCAGCGGAAGGCCCAGTTGCCAGGCCGGGGTCCATATCCGCTCGTCCTCGTCCACCAGGGCGTCCAGGGCCTCCGCCGTGTGCCAGACCTCCGTCGCCCCGAGGTCCGCCGCGAACAGTTCCGTATCCCGCAGCCAGCGCCACGCCTTCTTCGCCAGCGCGAGATCGGGGTCGGGGCACCCCAGGGCCCGCTCCGCCCGCTCGCGTTCGGCCAGGCAGGTCTCCACCCACTCGTACCAGGGGTGTCCATAGGAGGTGAGGCTGAGCCACTCCTCGACCCGGGACAGGGCCTTCGCCTCCGGCGCCGGAACAAAGCCCGCCGCCGGTGACGGCTGTGACGGCTGTGATGTCGGGGTTTCCGTGTCACAGAGGTGGACGGTGAGGGCCAGGGTCTCGCGGCCCGCCCGGAACTCCAGTGTGCCGCCCTCGACGAGCGCGCCGCCGCGCAGCATCTCGTCAGCGACGTACTCGGCGCAGAGCCACGCCATCGGGATGGCCGGCGCGCCTCCGCTGGTGTCGTTCGTGCTCTCGGAGTGCACCCTTCCCACCTTCTTCCGGACGATGTCGGATGCCGACTCGCTGACGAGCCTCCACCGACAGACACGGTTCGGGGCGCGTCTTTACTCAACTGCGTCGTGACGTTTCGCATACGGCCGCCCTCTCGCGTTGCCGTGGGGAGAGGGGGGTACGGAAGGGGCCTGAGGGACGGGCGGGAACCGGCCATGGGCATGAGTGAGGGCCACCCGCTCCCGGGGAGTGGGTGGCCCGGCGGGTACGGGGAGGACCTCAGGACCGGGTGGGCCGCACCGCCGCACGGGAGCGCGCGTAGCCGGGCAGGCTCCGGGCGAGGGCACGCAGGGCGTAGTACGACCGGGACTTGACGGTACCCGGCGGTATGCCGAGCGACTCGGCGGCCTCGTTGACGCTCAGCCCCTGGAAGTAGATCCGCTCCAGTACCGCGCGGTGCTCGGGGCTCAGCGAGTCCACCGCCGCGCGGACGTCGAGCGCGGCCACCGCCGACTCGGTGACGTCCAGGGGGTCGGGGGTGGTGGCGAGGACCCCGTCGCCGATCTCGGTGGGCCGGGCGAGCCGCGAGCGGCGGGCGTCGATGGCGAGTCTGCGGCCGACGGTGAAGAGCCAGGGCCGCATCGACTCATAGGGGCCGTCGAAGGCCTCGGGGTGTTGCCAGGCCCGGACGAGGGTCTCCTGGAGCAGGTCCTCGGCGCGCTGCTGGTCGCCGTAGGTCAGTCCCTGGAGGAAGCTGAGGAGCGCGGGTCCGTGCTCCCGCTGAAGCTCCGCGATGGCTCGCTCGTCGGTGGTCGCGGGAGCGGTCATTGTCGCCGTCGCCATGGCCAACACCCTTTCGCACTGCGGTAGTCGTCGCTTGCTCACGGTTATGTGCGGTATACGAACGCATTCGGGCGCCGAGAAACAGACGGTCAGGACCGGTCTTCGGCGAGCGGTCACACCGAGCGGCGAGCGGTGCGGTGAGCGGGCGGCCGGGGGCGGACGGCCGGGGAAGCGGAACGGTGAGCGGTGGAGCGCGGTGTCAGTCGCGCGGCACCTCCGGCACTGAACGGAGGATCAGCCCCCGTCGTCCGGAAGCCCCGCTTGCCCGTCCCGGCGCCGATGGTCCCGCCGCACGCCCGGACGGTTGTCGTCGTACGCGCCGGGGCCCACGGGGCTGAACGGGCGTTCCGTCCGGTGCTGACCGGGTGATCAGCGCGGGCCGTCCCGGTGAGGCGGCGGACGGGGCCGCATGGCGAACCTGGGAACCCGATATCCCTCTCTATAGTCATATTTGTCATATTTTCATAATGCATGCGTCGTTAGGTGATGGGAGCCGGGCGTGAGGGTGCGTAGACGGTGTACGGCGGCGGTGGCCGTCGTCGTCCTGCTGGGGCCGGTGGCGGCCTGTGCCGCGCCGGACGGCGCCCGGGAAGCCGGACGGCGAGCACCGTCGGGCACCCCCACCGCCCCCGCCGCCGCGGCCGACGGCGGGGGAGCGGCGGCCCGGGGGTTCACCCTGGTCGCCAGCGGCGACGTCCTGCCGCATGACTCGATCATCCAGCAGGCCCACGCGGACGCGATCGACGACGGCTACGACTTCCGGCCGATGCTCGCCGGGGTCAGGCCCGTCGTCTCCGGCGCCGACCTGGCGATCTGCCATATGGAGACCGTGTACGGCGCCGACGGCGACTACAGCGGCTACCCCGCCTTCACATCCCCGCCCCATATCGCCAAGAGCCTCGCCGCCACCGGCTACGACGCCTGCTCCACCGCCTCCAACCACTCCCTGGACGACGGCGCCGACGGCATCCGCCGCACCCTGGACGCCCTCGACGCCGCCGGAGTGCGGCACAACGGCTCCGCGCGCACCGCCAAGGAGGCCACCACGCCCGCCTGGCTGACGGCGGGCGGCGCGCGGGTCGCCCAGCTCGCCTACACCTACGACACCAACGGCAACCCGTTGCCCGAGGGCCAGCCCTGGGCGGTCAGCGCGCTCGACGAGACCGCGATCCTCGCCGGCGCCCGCGCCGCCCGGCGCGCGGGCGCGGACGTGGTCGTCGTCAGCCTCCACTGGGGCACCGAATGGCAGACCGACCCCGACGAACGCCAGATCACCCTCGCCCGCGCGCTCACCGCCGCGACCAGCCCCACACCGGCCGGCCCCCGGCCCGATATCGACCTGATCATCGGGACACACGCCCATGTGCCGCAGGCGTACGAGAAGGTCAACGGGACCTGGGTGGTCTACGGCATGGGCGACCAGATCGCCGGACCCATGTTCAACCACACCGGCGCCTTCGACCCGCGCGGCAACCAGAGCTCCATCGGACGCTTCACCTTCGCCCCGCCGACCGCGCCCGGACGGCGCTGGCAGGTGACCAAGGCGGAGTACATCCCCCAGTGGATGGACCTCGACACCAACCGGGTGATCAACCTCGCCGACGCGCTGGCGGCGGGCGCGGAACGTGAGGACTACGAGACCGCGCTGGAGGAGATCAGCGCGGCGGTGCTGGGGCGCGGCGCGGGGGAGGACGGACTGCGGATGGGGCGGTGAGGTTCCCGCCCGGGGCAGGGGGCCGTGGGGCTG
>NZ_JBHVHF010000016.1:0-57954 GCF_042800315.1 Streptomyces sp. NPDC057638 | reverse complement strand
TCGATCACCTGCGAAATCAGCGGCCCGGCGCTGTTGAGCCGCTTGTTGTAGGCCGACTGCTGGGGCAGATAGCGGAACAGGTGCCCCAGCCGGGCATGGGCGAAGCGGATCCAGTGTCGGGCCGAGGGAAAGCCGAGCAGTACCTGGGCAACAGCCAGGCACAGCAGTTCGGCATCCGTCAGCTTCGGAGGTCGCCCGATCCGGCGACAAGGCGCCACATGGTCGTCGATAAACACGTACAGTGCGGCCAGAAGGGCGTCCAGGTTTGTCGTCACACACAAGCCAACGGGCGCCCTTCGCCATGGTCGCGGCCAGCACAAACATCGGACTCAATCATCTAGGGGAAGCAACGGGCGGCCTCCACTCCCTGCGCGGGCGCGGAGGCCACTGGCCGCCTCAGATACGAATCAGATCCGAATTCTTCAGAGGTTCGACCTATTTCAAGTCTCCCATTTCACGCATATCCGCACCTCGCGGAATTAATCTGCAGATTTACCTATTGGGCCTCTATGAGGCTCAGACTCGAAAGAGAGATGGGCTGGCCGCAGGACCGTGTCCGCTGCCAATTCTCGGCGCTCGCCACGAAGTATCATGGTCCACGATCGTACTGTCCTCGGCCACACAGAACATGCAGGCGAAGACACCCGTCACTGCGGCACAGAATCGCACTCGACAAATCAAATCCGCCTTCAAGCGCTTGGCGGAAGAGCGTCTCGCCGTACTCAACGTTGGAGATCCCGCAAACCCATTCCCAGTGATGCTTCTCCACGAGTCCGGTAGCGACCACTTCGAGAACTACGGATACACCATTCCCGAGTGGCACGAGAACTCGCCGTCAACGGTATCGCTCCCCGTAGATTTCTTTAGACAGGGGTGGATTTACCTGCTAACTCCCGCCGAGATTCGTATGTACATGGTACTCAAGCACCTAGCGGGGAAGTTCTCTGACGAACACACCGAGCGCGGAATCTTCTGCACTGAGCGGGACAGGAGCTGGATGTTTGGCCTGTCCCGAGACGTCTACGAAGCGCACCTCACTCTTTCTCGATTTGGCCTTTTGGAGCGAGTTGAAGATGGATCTCGCCACGCAGATGGAAAGGTAGTCGGCTACAATGAAAGGTCAATGCGAGGCGAAGTCAATTCCCCGCACCGCTTCAAGGTTGCGCCAGACAGTGCTTTTAGGGAGCCAGCCTGGGAAAAAATCCAAAAGGCTCTCATGAATTACCCCCCCACCTTCGATCAGATGAAGCTGCGGAATCGCGGACGAAACTCATCCGGCGTGTAGGCGTGGAGAGGTCGGTGGAGCGGCTTTGGGCAGGAGCTGCCATGGGGCGAGAGGTCGGGGGCCCGTAAGCTTCCGCGGCTCGGGCGGTCGGTGGACCTGCCCGCTGTTGGTCCGAGTGGGCCCCCGATCTTCGAGGCTCGCCCCATGGTGGCTGCGTAAAGCCGTGGAGGCGACCGCCTCAGCCACGACGTACCCCTTCTCTGGCGTCGAGTGATTGACCTGGTGTGGGCGCGGTGCGGGCTCGGGTGGGCTGGAGCGGGGCGGAGACAGGAGCGGCGGCCCGGCCGGGGCCGGGCCGCGCGCGGGGAGCGGAGCGAGCCGCCCCTTGAAGTCGTGGAGAAAGTTGTTACTCGGGCTGGTGGTTGGTGAGGGTGAGGAAGGGGGTGGGGCGGATGGTGTAGGCGATGGTGATTCCGGCTCGGAGGAGGATGACGTCGATGGGGGTGCCTTCGGTCAGGGCTTGGGCGCTGGTGATGTGGCCTTCGGTGAGCCAGGGTTGGGCTTTCTCGTGGGTGTCGCCGCCGAGGGCGGGGATGACGGCTTCGAGGCCGGTGCGGATCCAGTAGATGGCCTGGTCGGGGGTGTCGACGCGGGTGGCGGCGATGCGGCGGGCGGGGCGGGTGATGCTGCTGGTGTAGCACTCGCACCAGAAGCCGGGGGTCAGGAGCGGGTTGGTCATTGGGGGTGTCCCGTCGGTCGGGCGGAGATGAGGTAGCGGGTGGGGCCGTCGGCAAGGACCAGGCCGTACCACTCGCCCTCCACCAGGAGGAGGAGTGCCTCAGCCTGGGCGGTCTCGTCGGCCAGCCAGCGACGGCCAGCCGTGGCGGCGGAGGCGTCGAGTTGGTCGACCATGGCGCGGGTCTGGTGCTTGAGCCAGCGCAGTGCGAGACGGGCGCTCGTCGCCTGGTGCCGGGCGAGCCAGCAGGCGCGGTCGCCGGTCAGGGCGATGGCCTCGCACCAGTAGTCACACCTCACCAGCGCCCCCAGGTGTCGCCAGTTGCGCGGTGACGGTGCGGCCGTGCCTGTCGCCGGTGATGTGGACCTTGTTGGCGTAGGCGGTGACGAGGGCGAGGCCCCGGCCGCTCAGTGCGTCGGCCGTGGGGTGTTCGACGTGGGGGTGGGTGGGGGTGCCGCCGGAGTCGGTGACCGTGATGGTGACGGTGGTCTCCGCGTAGGAGACGGCGAGGCGGAAGGTGCCGCGGCTGCTGGCGGTGTGGGTGATCGCGTTGGCGCCGAGTTCGGAGACGACGATCAGGGCGTCGTCCGTGCATGGGTGGGTGCCGAGGATGGTGCGGGTCCAGCGGCGGGCGCGGCTGACCTCGTGGGGCAGGCCGGCGAAGGTGCGTCGGTGGGTCGGCATGGGTGTTCTCCATCCCTGGTGACCTGCGGTTTCTCGCGGCTCTCCGGACGTTCGACTGACGCCACAGCACATGAGCCGTAGAATTAGTACTAGCACCGTACTCCGCGTGCGGGCACTTAA
Organism: Streptomyces sp. NPDC057638; assembly: GCF_042800315.1. NCBI lineage: Bacteria > Bacillati > Actinomycetota > Actinomycetes > Kitasatosporales > Streptomycetaceae > Streptomyces > Streptomyces sp. NPDC057638. Next base: position 55,189 of record NZ_JBHVHF010000016.1, on the reverse strand, counting down.
AGTGCGTGGGAGAAACTTTTCGTACGGATCGATGCCACATAGCGTTCGCCGTACGAGCGGTGCCTGGCTGTTTCGCCGATGGGAGAGGAACCGGGATGTTCGGACTGATGGTGCGTTTCACGTGCAAGGACGAGTCCGCCGCGACCGCGTTCGATGAGCTGGTGGCGCGGACCGGGGAGCAGATCCGTGCGAACGAACCGGGGACGGTGATCTACACGGTGCACCGTGTTGACGGCCGTCCACTGGAGCGGATCTTCTACGAGCTGTACCGGGACGCCGCCGCGTTCGAGGCGCATGAGGCACAGGAGTACGTCCGCGTGTTCCTGGAGGCGCGGGGCCAGTACCTGGCCTCGGTCGAGGTGGACCGGCTGGACTTCGTGGCGGGCAAGGGTGTCGACGGTGAGCAGTGAGTACGAGAAGGCCCTGGGCCGGAAGATCGCGTTCAACCGGAAGCGGCGCGGGCTGTCGCAGAAGGAGTTCGCGGGGCTGCTCGACCGGTCGGAAGCCTGGGTGTCCCAGGTGGAACGCGGCGTCCGCCGGATCGACAGGATGACGGTGCTGGAGAAGGTCGCCGACGTCCTGGACCTGCCGATCGCCGAACTCGCCGCTGAGGCACCGATCGTCGCGTCCGTGGCGGAGGGGGAGGCTCCGGGGGTGCGTCGGCTGCGGCTGGTGCTGAGCGCGGCGCACTCGCTGACCGCGATCCTCTCTCCGCCGCAGGCGCCGGACCTTCCCGCCCTGCGGGCGGATGTCGAGCGGGCCTGGTCGCTGACGCACGCGGGCGACTACGCCGATCTCGCCGAGCTGCTGGAGGGCCTGGTGCCCCGGCTTGAGTCGGCCACCCGGGCGGGCACCGAGGAGGAGCGTCCGGAACTGTTCCGGCTGCTGGCCACGATGTACCACACGTGCAGCGCGGCGCTGTCGAACATGGGCGAGCCCGAAGCGGCCTGGATCGCGGTGGACCGTGCCGTGGTCGCCGCCGAACGCGCGGGGGATCCGCTGCTGATGGCGGCCGGTGAGTTCCGGCTCTCCATCGTCTTCCTGGGGGCGCGCCACTACGACCAGGCGGCCCTCGTGTCGGGGAGCGCGGCCGACGCGCTCGCGCCGCTGGCCAAGGAGGGCGAGCCCGGGGCCATCGCGCTGCGGGGCGCTCTCACCCTTCAGCGCGCGGTGGCCGCCGCCCGGCTGAACCAGGCCCGCGACGCGTACGCCCATCTCCGTCAGGCCAGGGAGATGGCCGCGCGGATCGGCGACGGGCGCAACGACTACAACACCGAGTTCGGGCCCACCAACGTCGCCCTGCATGAGGTCGCGGTCGCCGTCGACCTCGGGGACGCCGGGGTCGCCCTGCGCGCGGCCGAGGAGGTCGACGCCTCCGGGCTGTCCTCGGAGCGCCAGGCCCGCTTCGGCATCGACCTGGCCAAGGCGCACGCCCAGCGGCGCCAGATCGACCAGGCCGTCAGTTCCCTGGTGCGGGTGCGGGACCTGCTGCCGGAGATGTTCCGGGCCAAGCCCGCCGTGAAGCAGCTCGTCAGCGATCTGGTGGCGATGAGTCCGCTGCCGTCCGATCAGCTCCGGGCGCTGGCGCGGGACTTGGACGTACAAGAAATGTGAACTAGTACCTGAAGTACTAGACAGTACTTGCAGTACGGGTTACTGTGGTGAGTGTCGGCAGGCTCCTCCTTCGCATTCGGCAGGGAGGGGCGTGCGGACATGCGAACGCGCCGTCCAGGAAGGCAGACCTGTCCGGCGCGGGAGCGATACGGCCACAGAACACAGATGTGGCCTGAGCGGGAGGCAGACCCACTCAGGCCGGGCGCGTCTTTGGCATCAACGCTCGTTGAGCGTATCGCGCCCGACCCGTATGCGGTCAACCTCCCTATGTGCACCACTTGATGATTGTTTGCGCCCTCAGAGGCGCCGCACAAGGGAGTACAGCGTCATGCGTTCCATTCGAGTGGAGACCTCCGCCGCCACCATCCTGCTGACCGAGGCCCCCGCGCCGAAGGTGCGGGACCGGCAGACCGGCGAGGTCGCCAAAGACGCCACCACCGGCGAGCCGCTGATGAAGATCGGCGTCGTCTACATCGAGGACGGCGAGTCCTCGCTGGTCCAGGTCACCATCCCCGAGAGCGGAATCTCCGACGGGCTCACGCTCGGCGCCCCGGTCGCGCTGCCGGGCCTGGTCGCCCGGCCGTGGGAGTCCGTCTTCAACGGACAGCAGCGCCACGGGATCGCCTTCCGGGCCGCCGCCGTCACTCCCGCCGTCTTCCCGGCCACCGTCGGCGCCTGAGATGCGGGAACCGCTGTTCCTGCTGGGTGCGGGGTGCTTGGTGTTCCTGGTGGTGTACGCCCGGCACCGGCACCCGGCCCTGTACTGGTTAGCCTGCGGACTGCCTCTGGCCGCCGTCCGGCTGCTGGGCTCGTACGGATCGGTCATGAGCGCGTGCGGCCTGACCGTACCGCCCTCACGGCTGCGCGCCACCGTTGTACGGGCCACGACGACACGTCACGAGGTACGGCGTGTTCCGCCCCGACGAGGACTGCTGCGGCCCACCACGACCGGGCTTCGGCTACGGCTGCGGCTCGCTCCAGGCCAGGAGCCGGGGCATCTCGTCGCCTCGGCCGAACGGCTGCGGCACGCCTGGGGCGTCCACGCCATCCATGTCACGACCCTGAAACCCGGGACCGTCGAACTCCGTCTCGTCGGCTTCGATGTCCTGCGTACCGTACGGATGCCCCGGCGGATCGGCGCCGACCACCTCCGTATCCCCGTCGCGCTGCGCGAGGACGCGACACCCTTCCTCCGCGACTACCGCACGATCCCGCACCAGCTCACCCTCGGCGCCACCCTGTCCGGGAAGTCGATGTTCCTGCGCCATGTCGTCGCCGGGCTCGCGCCCCAGCCGGTCGCGCTGGTGGGCATCGACTGCAAACGGGGCGTCGAGCTCGCGCCGTTCGCCCCGCGCCTGTCCGCGCTGGCCACCGATCCCGATCAGGCCGCCGATCTCCTCCCCGTCCTCGTACGGGAGATGGAGGAGCGATACGACCTGATCCGCGCCCGGCAGGGCATACCCGCCACCGCGCGGGACGAGGAGATCACCTCCGACATCTGGGGACTGCCGGAGTACGGGAGACCGGTTCCGATCGTGGTCCTAGTGGACGAGGTCGCCGAACTCTTCCTGATCGCGACCCGCAAAGACGAGGAACGGCGGGACGAGATGGTCACCCACCTGGTCCGGCTCGCACAGCTCGGCCGCGCCGCCGGGATCTACCTGGAGGTCTGCGGGCAACGCTTCGGGGCCGAGCTCGGCAAAGGCGCCACCATGCTCCGCGCCCAGCTCACCGGCCGGATCTGCCACCGCGTGAACGACGAAGCCTCCGCCAAGATGGCCCTCGGCGACATCGCAGCGGACGCGGTCGCCGCCGCGTGCGCCATCCCGGCCGAGCGTCCGGGGCTCGCCGTGGCGGGCGACTCCTCCGGCGGCTGGTCCCGCATCCGTACGCCCTATCTGTCCCTCGGCGAGGCCGCCGCCCGCTGCGCGGACTCGGCCCATCTGGTGCCGGACATCCCCGCCCTGAAGCCGTTCGCTCCGGCGTACGCCGTCGGGGACGAGCGCGCCCCTCAGGCCGCGTAACCCCCTTCTCTCCGCCGTGTCCCTACCCCTCCCATGCCCGAAACAGGAAGGAGGTGCCCTGCCGTGCGCACCCTCGCGGCCCGCGTGGACGCCGTACTCGTCCAGGCCGTCATCGCCGCCGCGCTCTCCTTTGCCCATATCCATGACCTGGCCGTCGCCGCTGGTCAGGCCGGGTGGAAGGGCTGGGCCTACCCGGTCTCGGTCGACCTGCTCATGGTCGCCGCGTGGCGACGGCTCCGCTCGGGCGGGCCGAGAACGGCGGGCTGGTGCTGGTTCCTCATCGCCCTGGCCGCGTCCCTCGGCGCCAACATCGCCACCGCCGGACTTCTCGATCTGCGGGACGTGCCCGTGTGGCTGCGGATCCTCGTCGCCGGGTGGCCCGCCGTCGCCTTCCTCGGCGGGACGCTGCTGGCGCATGCCCCCGCACCGGCTCCCAAGCCTCCGACCACCGAAGCTCCCGCCCCAGACATCCCAGCCGCGCTCCTGGCCCATGCCCGGAAGGTCGCCTCGCTGCATCAAGAACGAACGGGGCAGCCGATCGACGCGGACACCCTGCGGGCGCGGCTGGGGGTTCCGCTGCCGCTGGCCCGCCAGATCGCTACTCATCTGACAGGAGCCTGACCTGTGAACGTGTCCCTGCCGCTCGTCCTGGTCCTGGGGCTGGTCGCCTGGGCCGCCGTCCGCTTCCTCGGCGTACGCCTGTGGGTGGTCGCCGTGGCCGCGCTCTTCGGCTTCCTGCTCAGCCAGACCGTCCTCGGCCCCGCCATCGACTCCACCACCCGCACGGGAGTCGACCGCATCAACGACACCGAACGCCCGTAGACGGCCTACCGGGGCGGCCTCGATACCGCCAAGCATCCACCGCCCCGGCAGACCCCTTCCCCCTCATCCAACGCGTACGTCAGACAAGGAGAAGCACCATCTTCCCGCGCCCCGCCACCAGTACGCCGCCATCCGCCGAACTCGGCCGACTGGCCACCCACGGTCAGCTTCCTGGCCTGCTGAACCAGCTCGCCTCCCTCGGTGGCTGCGTCCGGCCCATCCGCCTCACTGGCCACCGCACCGAACACTCCGTCGATATGGCCACAGGTGAGATCGGCCCCGCCGTCCGGCACCTGGTCTCGGCCAGCCTTCCGGCCGGTCACCTCCTGGTCCGCTGCAACAACCGCCGCGCCACCCGCTGTGCGTCCTGCGCCGAGACCTACCGCCGTGACACCTACCACCTGATCACCGCCGGACTACGCGGCGGCAAAGGCACCCCGGAAATGGTGGCCACCCACCCCCGGGTCTTCGCCACCTTCACCGCCCCCGGCTTCGGACCCGTCCACAACCGGCCCACCGGCCGCCCCGCCTGCCGCTGCGGCACCACCCACGCGCCCGACGATCCCGCCCTCGGCACACCCCTGAACCCTGAGTCGTACGACTACACGGGTGCCGTCCTGTGGAACGCCCACGCCGGGATGCTCTGGCGCCGCTTCACCATCCACCTCCGCCGCGAGATCGCCAAAGCCGCCGGACTCACCCAACGCACCCTCCACCACCACGCCCGTATCTCCTTCGCCAAGGTCGCCGAATACCAGCGACGCGGCGCCGTCCACTTCCACGCCGTCATCCGCCTCGACGGACCCCACGGCGGGAACACCCCTCCACCGCACTGGGCAACAGCGGACCTGCTCGCCGACGCCATCCGGGCCGCCGCCACATCCGCCACCATCACCGGACCGGTCATCGACGGGCGCCCGCACCGCTTCACCTTCGGCCGACAGCTCGACGTGCGCCCCATCCGCTCCGCCGACTTCGACACCGGCTCCGACCTCACCGACCAGGCCGTCGCGGGCTACATCGCCAAGTACGCCACCAAGGGCGCCGAAACCGCCACCGGCACCCTCGACCGCCCCCTGAAGTTCCTCGCCGAACTCGCCCAACTCGACCTCAGCGGCCACGCGCACCGGATGATCCGCACCGCCTGGGCCCTCGGCGCCCGCGAAGACCTCGCCCACCTCCGCCTCCGCGCCTGGGCCCACATGCTCGGCTTCCGCGGCCACTTCTCCACCAAGACCCGCCACTACTCCACCACCCTCACCACCCTTCGCACCGCCCGCGCCACCTGGCGCCGCGCACAAGCCGCCGACGGCCCCGGCGAGACGACATACGTCCTCGCCCACTGGGCTTACGCGGGGGCGGGCCTCACCTGCGGCGAACGCTGGCTCACCGACGTACTCCACCACCCCACCCACGAGTCCGACACGGTGGCGGAAGGAGTGACGGCCCCATGAGCACGGTCACCATCACCCCGAAGTGGCACACCACCGCCGAAGTGGCCGCCATGCTCGGTTTCGGCCTCTCCAAGACCAAGACTCTCGTGCTCACCGGCGAGATCCGATCGGTCAAGATCGGCCGTAACCGCCGCATCCTCCCGGCCTGGGTGGACGAGTACGTCCAGCGCGTCACCGCCGACGCCGAGAGGTGGGCCGCATGACCGGCAAGCGCGGCAACGGCGAAGGCTCCATCTACCCCTACAAGAACGGCTACGCCGCCTACGTCTGGGTGGACACCCCCGACGGGAAGCGCAAGCGCAAGTACGTCTATGGCAAGACCCGCGACGCCGTCCACGACAAGTGGCTCAAGCTCCACGCAGACGCGCGCAAGGGCCCGGTCCCCACCAGCCACCCCACCCTGGGGACCTACCTCACTCGATGGCTCAAGGACGTCGTGGAGCCCGACCTCAAGCCCAAGACGGCTGAGACCTACGACATGCACGTCCGTCTCTACATCACTCCCGGACTCGGCGCCAAGAAGCTGGACAGGCTCACCGTCCAGGACGTCCGCACCTGGGTGAACGGCCTCCTCAGGCAGTGCCAGTGCTGCGCTCAGGGCAAGGACGCCAGACGCCCGAAGGATCACCGAAACCCGCGTCTCCGCCAGCACTGCTGCGCGGTCGGCCGGTGCTGCGAACAGTTCCCGTCCCGGCGCACCGTCCAAGACGCGCGGGCCGTGCTGCGCTCAGCGCTCACCAACGCCATGGTCGAAGAGTTGATCTCCAAGAACGTGGCCGCGCTGGTCAAGGTCCGCTCCGCCCGGAAGGCCAAACGACGGCCGTGGTCGGTCGAGGAGGCCCGCCAGTTCCTGGAGTCGGCGCGGCGGGACACCGATCCGCTCTACCCGGCGTATGTGCTGGTCCTGGTGCTCGGCTTCCGGCGTGGTGAGGTACTCGGGCTCACCTGGGAGAACGTGGATCTCAACGGCGGGGAGATCACCGTGGAGCATCAGCTCCAGCGCATCCGCCGCCGACTGGTCCACGACGAGACCAAGACCGAGGCGTCCACGGCCACGCTCCCCCTCCCTCAGATCTGTGTCACGGCCCTGCGGATCCGCCAGAAGGCCCAGCAAGCGACCCGGCAGGCGGCCGGGGAGTTGTGGACCGAGTCCGACTTCGTGGTGACCACGCGCTACGGGACGCCCGTCGAGCCGCGCAACTTCAACCGTTCGTTCGCCGACCGCTGCGCCCGTGCGGGTGTCCGCAGGATCCGGCTGCACGACACCCGGCACACCTGTGGCTCGCTGCTGGCGGCACTCGACGTGCATCCCCGGGTCGCGATGCAGATTCTCCGCCACAGCAAGATCGCGGTGACGATGGAGGTGTACACCCACGTACCGTCCGAGGCCACCCGGCGGGCACTGCGCCGACTGGGCCGACAGCTGACGGCACACGATCAGAAGTAGTTGCTGTACTTCACTGCTGTACGCAAGCCAGAAGCCCGGTTGGTGATCACCAACCGGGCTTCTGATGTCTGTGGACCTGTGGGGATTTGAACCCCAGACCCCCTCGATGCGAACGAGGTGCGCTACCAGACTGCGCCACAGGCCCTTGCGACGAGTGAAACTCTAGCACCTCGATCGGGGTGCTCGGAAATCCGCTCCCTCGCAGGTCACCGGGTGGTCATGGCGGTGAGGCCATGATCACCCGGGTGGGCCTGGCGGGGTCACTCGTTGGCGGCGCGGGGGCGGTCGTCGTCCGCGTACTGGTCGAAGAGGGGAGTGCGGCCGCGGTCGCGTCCGGAACGGCGCGGGGGTGGGGTGCGGTGGGCGGGGGCCGGGGTGGCCTCACCCATCGGAGCTGCCGGAGCTGCCGGAGCTGTCTGAGCTGTCTGAGCTGTCAGTGGGGTGCGGTCGGCCGTGGAGGAGCGGGCCGAGCTCCAGGTGTCCGGGGCGGCCAGGTCCACACCGCTCGTGGCGCGCGGGGCGACCGGTGCCGTCACATAGGTGGGGAGCGGTACGGGGACGGGGTCCCAGCTGTCGCCGGTCGCCGGGCCGCGGTCGCGCTGCTGGTCCACCCACTCGGCATGGTCGGTCTGCTCGACCAGGGCACGGCGGTCGGCCTCCTGCGGGGAGACCTTCGCCGGTTCCGGCTCGGGGCGCGGCTCGGGCTCCTCGGCGGGGGCCGGCGCGGGCGCCGCGGCCGCCGGGGCGCGCTGGACGCGGGTCTCGCGCAGCCGCTGGGCGGCGGCCTCGGCGCGGCGGCGGTCCATCACCACCACGAAGCGGCGCCGCTCCTGGGCGCGCAGATAGGCGATATACGCGCTGAGCGTGATGGCGGGCACCCCCGGCGCCCAGAGGAAGCCGAGGCCGCCGACGGCCGCCACGATCGCGCCACAGGTGAACGTCAGGAAGAGCATCACGGTGGTGCGGCGGCGGCGGGCCAGGACCTTGGAGCGCCGGGCTCGCTCGGCAGCGGTCCGGCTGGGGCGCGGCCGGGCGGCGAGGGCGGCGGGCGCGGTGTCCTGCCTGGCCTCGGTTCTCGGGATTCTGGGCGCGGCGAAGGCCCGGACGTCGACGGACCCCAGTCGGTCCGTGACGGCTTCCGGGTCGACGCCGGACTCGGGCACCTCGCCGCGCTCCCGCAGCTCCTTGGCGTACCGGCGCTCCATCGCCCCGCGTCCGGACAGCAGCCGGATGGCGGTGGAGAAGCGTTCCGTCGGACGTGCCTCGTTCAGCTCGTCCTGCCTGCGGAGCCACATCGGCACCAGATAGGCGGCCCAGGCCCCGACGATGACTGCGTAGATGAGGCCGCTGCTGCTCACGGTCACACCGTAGAGGGATTCTTGAGGGGCCATCCGCCAATTGGGCCGGTGTGTCGCGTGATCCCGCTAATATCAAGGACTTTTTTGGCGATTGTTCCGATCAGCTCTCGGCCCTCATTCTTGGAATTCGAACGGGTATGTCATTTGAGAGGAGTGTCACCGGGGTGTGCCTGGCCGGTCCCGGTGCCAGCGGTCGAGCAGCCCTTCCGGTACCTCTTCGGCGGTGAGCGCGAAGACCAGATGGTCCCGCCAGGCGCCGTCGATATGGAGATAGCGGGGGCGCAACCCCTCCTCGCGGAAACCGAGTTTCTCCACCACACGGCGGCTCGGTCCGTTCTCCGGCCGGATGCAGACCTCCATGCGGTGCAGTCCGACCGTACGGAAGCAGTGGTCGACGGCGAGGGCGACGGCGGTGGGCATCACGCCCCGGCCCGCGACCGAGCGGTCGATCCAGTAGCCGACATGGCCCGAACACATGGAGCCCCAGGTGATGCCCGCGACCGTCAACTGGCCGACCAGACGCCCCTGGTACTCGATGACGAAGGGGAGCATGCGGCCCGCGTTGGCCTCGGCGCGCAGATGGCGGACCATCTGGCGGTAGGTGGGCCGCCGGGCGGGCGGGGCGCCACGGGTCGGCGGCGGGATCGTGGCCTCCCAAGGGCGCAGCCAGTCGCGGTTGCGCTGGTTGACCTCGCGCCAGACGCGCTGGTCACGCGGCTTTATCGGGCGGAGCACGACATCACCGTCCGCCAGGAACACCGGCCAGGGCGCGTTCAGCTCTCCCTCCCGGGCTGTTCCGCGTGTCCGTCCGCGGACCCGGCGGCGGCCTCACCGGGGGCGGGCGCGGCAGCGGGCCGGGGGTGGTCCCCGCCGTGGATCTGGTCCACCGCGTGGGGCAGCAGCTTGGCGAGGACGGTCAGTCCGTCCCGTACCCCCCCGGGGGAGCCGGGGAGGTTGACGACCAGGGTGCGGCCCGCGACGCCCGCGAGGCCACGGGAGAGCGCGGCGGTGGGAACCATCGCCAGGCCGTGGGCGCGGATGGCCTCGGGGATGCCGGGGATCTCGCGGTCGAGGACGGCGCGGGTGGCCTCCGGGGTGCGGTCCGTCGGGGAGAGGCCGGTGCCGCCGGTGGTGAGGATCACGTCGTACCCCGCCGCGACGCCCGCACGCAGGGCCGACGCGACCGGATCGCCGTCGGGGACGACCCGGGGGCCGTCCACGGTGAACCCCAGGGCCGTCAGCCCCTCGACCAGCAGCGGCCCGCCCCGGTCCTCGTACACCCCCGCCGCGGCGCGCTGCGAGGCGGTGATCACCAAGGCGCGGCGGTTCACGCGCGGCTCCAGTCCCCGGACGCGCCGCCCGTCTTCTCCTCGACGCGGATGTCGCTGATGACCGCCGCCTTGTCGACGGCCTTCACCATGTCGACGACGGTGAGCGCCGCGACCGAGACCGCCGTGAGCGCCTCCATCTCCACCCCCGTACGGTCGGTGGTACGGACGGTGGCGGCGATCTCGACGGCGTCGTCGGCGACGGAGAGGTCGACCCGGACGCCCGAGAGGGCCAGCGGATGACAGAGGGGGATCAGTTCCGGGGTCCGCTTGGCGCCCATGATCCCGGCGATCCTGGCGGTGGCGAGCGCGTCGCCCTTGGGGACGCCCTCACCGCGCAGCAGGGCCACCACCGAGGGCGCGACCAGAACCCGGCCGGTGGCACGGGCGGTGCGCGCGGTGACGTCCTTGCCGGAGACGTCGACCATCCGGGCCGCGCCCGTCGCGTCGATATGGGTCAGCCCGCCCTCGGAGTTCATGTCGCTGTCCGTCCGCCGTCCGTGTCGTCCTCTGGCGCGGCGAGATCGCCGCGCCCTTCCTGTCGCCTGTGGCGCGCGCCGCCGTGGCAGGCGTTCCGTCCCGAGCCTGTCGTCCAGGTTCCGGGACGGTACGCGTCGCCCTGGTGACGCGCGCCTTCGGCGCTACGCGGCACCAAGGTGGCGGTCCGGGGCGCCCCGGGCACGCGTCACCCCGGTCGCGCGTCATGCTGGCCACACGCTCTCGTGATGCCGTGTCACCGCACGTCCCGTCGTCGGTCCGTGCGGGCAGACACGCTACTCCCACGGTGCGCGGCTCACCCCAGGAGGACCACCTCCACCTCGGCCCCCGGTGACACGGAGGTCTCCTGTTCGGGGACGACGAAGAGACAGTTGGCGCGGGCGAGGGCGGCGACCAGATGGGAGCCCGATCCGCCCACAGGGGTGACGGTGCCCTCGGCCGCCTCGTACACACCGCGCAGGAACTGACGGCGTCCGGCGGGCGAGGTGAGCGCCTTGTCCGCGGCCAGGGTGGCGCGTACCCGGGGTCGGTGCAGTTCGGCCAGGCCGCGCAGTCGGCGCACCGCGGGCCGGACGAACAGCTCGAAGGAGACATACGAGGAGACGGGATTGCCCGGCAGGGCCAGCAGCGGGGTGTGGTCGGGCCCCACGGTGCCGAAGCCCTGGGGCTTGCCCGGCTGCATCGCCAGCGATCGGAAGTCCACCGAGCCGGCCAGGGCGCTCTCGTCCCCGGGCGCCGCCGACAGGGCCTCCTTGACGACGTCGTACGCGCCGACGCTGACCCCGCCGGTGGTGACCAGCAGGTCGGCGCGGACCAGCTGGTCCTCGATGGCCGAGCGCAACAGCTCCGGATCGTCCGTGACGGCGCCGACCCGGTAGACGAGGGCGCCCGCGTCCCGCGCGGCGGCGGTCAGGGCGAAGCTGTTCGAGTCGTAGATCTCCCCCTCGGTCAGCGGCTCGCCGGGCTGGACCAGCTCGCTGCCGGTGGAGATAACCACGACCCGCGGGCGCGGGCGCACCCGCACGCCGCCCCGCCCGATCGCGGCGAGCAGGGCGATCTGCGGCGGGCCGAGCACGGTGTCCCGCGCCAGGGCCAGCTCCCCGGCCCGCGCATCGCTGCCGCGCGCGCGGATGTGCGCGCCCGCCGGGGCGGGGCGGTGGACGCGGACCTCACCGCCCGCCGCCGCGGGCGCCTGTCCGGCCGGGCGCATCGACAGGGCCGGGCCCCCTCCCGCGCCCCCGTCGGTCCACTCGACGGGGACGACCGTCTCGGCGCCGGGCGGCACGGGGGCGCCGGTCATGATCCGGGCGGCCTCACCGGGGCCGACGGTGAGGGGGCCGCCGGGCCCGGCCGCCACGTCGCCGATGACGGTCAGGACGGCCGGGTACTCCTCCGTGGCCCCCTGGACGTCGGCGACACGCACCGCGTAGCCGTCCATGGAGCTGTTGTCGAAGGGCGGCAGGGCGACGGGGACGGTGATGTCCTCGGTCAGGACGCAGCCCTGCGCGTCCAGCAACGGCACCTCGATCGGGTCGAGCGGCCGGATCGCCGCGAGGATGTCCTCCAGGTGGTCGTCCACCGACCAGATCGCCGTGCTCACGGTTCTCGCATCTCCTCGGTCACATAGCCGCGCAGCCAGCCGCGGAACTCCGGTCCCAGATCCTCACGTTCGCACGCGAGTCTGACAATGGCCCGGAGGTAGTCCCCCCGGTCGCCGGTGTCGTACCGCCTGCCGGTGAAGACGACACCGTGGACCGGGCCGCCGATGGACTCGTCCGCCGCGAGCATTTCGAGGGCGTCGGTGAGCTGGATCTCGCCGCCGCGGCCCGGGCCGGTCTGGCGCAGTATGTCGAAGACGGCCGGGGTCAGGACGTAGCGCCCGATGATGGCGAGGTTGCTGGGCGCGTCCCCGGCGGCGGGTTTCTCGACCAGCCGGGTCACGCGCACCACGTCCCCGTCGCCGGTGGGTTCGACGGCGGCGCAGCCGTAGAGGTGGATCTGGGAGGGGTCCACCTCCATGAGGGCGATGACGCTGCCGCCCTCGCGCTCCTGGATCTCGACCATGCGTGACAGCAGGGGGTCGCGCGGGTCGATCAGGTCGTCGCCGAGGAGCACGGCGAACGGCTGGTCGCCGACGTGCGGCGCGGCGCACAGGACCGCGTGGCCCAGGCCGCGCGGATCGCCCTGGCGCACGTAGTGCAGCGTGGCGAGGTCACTGGACTCCTGGACCTTCTTGAGGCGGTCCTCGTCGCCCTTGCGGGTGAGGGCCTGCTCCAGCTCGTAGTTGCGGTCGAAGTGGTCCTCCAGGGCGCGCTTGTTGCGTCCGGTGATCATCAGGACGTCGGAGAGCCCGGCGGCGACCGCCTCCTCGACGACGTACTGGATGGCGGGTTTGTCGACGACCGGCAGCATCTCCTTGGGAGTGGCCTTGGTCGCAGGCAGGAAGCGCGTCCCCAGGCCCGCGGCGGGGATGACCGCCTTGCTGATCCTGGTGTTCGACTCAGTCATGATCGGCACAGTATCCGTTGAATTGAGGGGAAAAGGTTAGGAAAAGGGAGGTGAAGATGATCATCCGGTTAACGCTGTCCGTCTTCTGAGGTGTACGAGATGAAGGAGGCGCGCGGGGCGCCGCGAGAGGGAGGGAAGACACCTCAATGCCGAGACTGACGCGACTGACGAGTAGGGCGAGTAGGGCGAGTAGGGCGAGTAGGGCGAGACTGATGAGCAGGACGAGATGCGCGGCGAAGACGGCACGGACAGGGAAGGCGAGGCGTACGGGGAAGGCGGGTGTGGGCGATGCGTGACGCGCTGCCCGGGAAGCGGGAACTGCGGGCCGAACTGCTCGCCGCCCGGCGCGGGCTCGGCGACGACCAGGCACGGCTGGCCGCCACGGCCCTCGCCCGGCAGGCGCTGACGCTGCCGGAGCTGGCGGAGGCGGCCACCGTGGCCGCCTATGTCTCCGTGGGGAGCGAACCCGGCACCCGCGCGCTGCTGGACGCGCTGCGCGCGCGGGGCGTGCGGGTCCTGCTGCCCGTGCTGCTGGCCGACAACGATCTGGACTGGGGCGCGTACGAGGGCGCGGAACACCTCGCGCGCGCCGGGCGCGGGCTGCTGGAGCCGGAGGGGCGACGACTCGGCGCGGACGCCGTACTGGAGGCGGATGCCGTGCTCCTTCCCGGGCTCGCCGTGGACAGCCACGGGACGCGACTGGGCCGCGGGGGCGGTTCGTACGACCGGGTGCTCGCCCGGCTCGCGGGAGCCGGGGCCGACCCGGCCCTGGTGGTGCTGCTCTACGCGAACGAGGTGGTCGCGCGGGTCCCGAGGGAGCCGCACGACCACCCCGTGCACGCGGTGGTCACACCGGAGGGCGTCCGGCGCTTCCTCTAGGGCCTGCCTGATGGATCAGACAGGCCCGTGGGCCTACGGAGTCAGTGTGAGGGTGTCGACGGTGTTTGTCTTCACCGCGTCTTCACTGAAAGGCCATTCGAGCAGCTCGCCATTGGCCCACTTGTCCGTCTGATCCGTGTAGTGCGCGCTGTACGCGTGCCCGGAGGCGCCGGTCAGATTGATCCAGCGGGACTTGTCCCAGTCGCCGACGTTGACCACCATCCGCATCGACGGCACCCAGACGATGTCGTAGCCCGCCGCCGCGTTCCAGCCGGTGGCGTTGACCGCCGCCTCGCCGCCGCCGATGTTCCAGGGACCCCGGTTGAGCAGGAACTGGAGGAAGCCGGGACCCTCGGTGCCGAGCGTCTGGTTCTTCAGGTGCAGCTGGTGCAGCCGGCCCCAGCTCCACCGGTCGATGTCCTTGCCCAGCTCGGCCGTCAGCTCCCAGCGCGCGTCCTCCATGGCGCGCGCGAAGAGCGTGTCCCTGGTGGCGACCGCCTTGTCGGTGCGCGTGGCGGGCGCGCGCCACCAGGCGTTGTCCTGGTCCTCCAGGATGGTGCGCACCACCTCGAACCAGCGGTCACCACCGTCCGGCTGCGCCGACTGGGCGTCCCGCTCACCGCACTCGCGCACCAGGTCGGCGGCCAGGTCGTCGGCGGGTCCGGTGCTGTCGGCCGGGCGCACCATCAGGCACTCACCCTCGACACGGAGCTCCTTGGGGAGCTTGTTCCCGAAGGCGAGCTTGAGGACGTTGCGCCAGACCGCGTTGAAGTAGGCGGCCGCGGCGGAGTCCGGCTCCTGGTTGTAGTCCCAGCCCTCCAGCAGCTTCTGGGCCTCGCGGACCTGCGGGTCCTCGATGTCGATCTTGAGCAGCTTGGGCGTGAGCAGCTTGGCGATCTCGCTGCTGTTGTCCATCTGCATGGTGCGCATGTCCTCGGTGGAGATCTTTCCACCGTCCTTGAGCTTGCTCTCGATCAGATCGTTGATCCGCTGGCTGCGGGCGCCGTATCCGTAGTCCTGAGTAATCAGGTAGGGGTACTTCTTGGCGTTGATGACCGACTGGTTGGCCGTGACGATGTAGCCGCGCTTCGGGTTCTTCTCCCACGGCATCTCATCGAAGGGGATCGTCCCCTTCCAGGCGTACGAGGAGTCCCAGCCGGGCGCGGGCATGTCCCCGAGGCCCTTGGCGCGGATCGGGATCGCGCCGGGCGCCTGGTAGCCGATGGTGCCCTTGGCGTCGGCGTAGATCAGGTTCTGCGAGGGGACCTCGAAGTTCCGCGCGGCCGCGCGGAAGGAGTCGAAGTCCTTGGCCTGGTTGAGCGCGAAGACAGCGTCCATCGACTTGCCCGGCTGGAGCGCGGTCCACTGGAGCGCGACTCCGTAGCCGCTGGCGCGGTCCGGGGCGTCGGAGACCGGGGCGCGCTGGCCGACCTCGGCCAGTTCACCGCTGCGGTCGGAGATCAGGGGGCCGTGGCCGGTGGAGCGGACCGTGATCGTCTTGCTCTTGCCGCCGGCGACCTTGATGACCTCCTTGCGGCTCTTCAGCTCGCGGTCCTCGCCGTCGACCTCGTAGGTGTTGCCGGTGACCTTCTCCAGGTAGAGGTCGGTCACGTCGGCGCCGAGGTTGGTGAAGCCCCAGGCGATGTCCTGGTTATGGCCGATGATCACGCCCGGCATACCGGAGAAGGTGTAGCCCGCCGTGTTGAACTGGCAGGTCGGCGAGACCTTACGGCAGTGCAGGCCCATCTGGTACCAGAGCGAGGGGAGCTGGGGGGCCAGATGCGGGTCATTGGCCAGCAGCGGCTTGTCCGTGGTGGTGAACTTGCCGGAGACCACCCAGGAGTTCGATCCGATGCCGTTGCCGCTCGGGCCGAGCAGCGCGGGGATCGTGTCGAGGGTCTCGGCGAGCGCGGAGAGCTGGTTGTTCACTCCCTGGACCGCGTCGGTGGCGCTGCCACCACTCCGGCCGCCGCGCTCACCCTGTCCGCTCAGACCGCTCTGATCGCCGTTCTGGCCGTCCTGGGAGCCGTCGCCGGACTGATCGCCGCCATCGCCGTTCCGGCCGCTCTGATCGCCGCTGGAGCCGTCGCCGCGGCTCCCTTGGTCTCCGCCGCCATTGCCGCCATCGCCGTCGGCGTTATCGGTGTTGTCGGTGTTGTCAGCGTTATCGGTGTTGTCGCCGCCGTCACGGTCGCCCTTGCCCTCACCGCTGTCGGCATTACCGGAATTGTCACCGTTGCCGCCGTCGCCGTTCGCGCCGTACTCGCGGACGTCGCCCTCCGGCTCCGCCTCGGGGTCGAAGGCGTTGCTCTCCTCGTCGACGCCGCCCTTGCCCAGGATCGGCTTGTTCCTGTCGTACGGATACGGCGGGTACAGCTCGTCGATCTGCTTCTCGGTGAGCCGGCTGTTCAGCAGCGAACGGTCGATCTCCTCCTCCATGTTGCCGCGGAGGTCCCACGCCATCGCCTTGAGCCAGGCCACCGAGTCCACCGGCGTCCACGGCTCGGGCTTGTAGTCGTTGGTGAAGGCCAGGGCCGCGTACTCGACCGAGAGCTCCGCGCCGCCCTTGCCCTTCAGATAGGCGTTGACACCGTCCGCGTACGCCTGGAGGTACTTCTTGGTCTGCGGGGTCAGCTTCTTGTCGTACTCCTGCTGCGCGACACCGCGCCAGCCGAGCGTCCGCAGGAACGCGTCCGTGTCGACCTGGCTGGAGCCGAACATCTCGGAGAGCCTGCCCGCCGTCATATGGCGGCGGACGTCCATCTCCCAGAAGCGGTCCTGCGCGTGGACGAAGCCCTGGGCGCGGAAGAGGTCCTCGTCGTGGTCGGCGTAGAGCTGCGGGATGCCGTAGTCGTCTCGACGGACCTCGACCTCACCCCGCAGACCCTCGATCTTGAGGGTTCCGGTGGTCTGCGGGAAGGAGGCGCGAACCGTGCTGACGCCCCAGTAACCGCCGTATCCGATGCCGCCGAGCAGCGCCAGCACCAGGAGGATCACAAGCAGGCGGGCGCGTCGCCCCTTCTTCTTCTTGGGGGAAGAGGCGGTCGTGTTGGAGGGCATCGCTGTCCTTCGAGGCGCAGGCTGGTCCAGGGGTGCTGGGAGCAACCATAGGCGCAGCGCCGGGGGGACCCGGACGCGGTATCGGGAACCGGGCTGGGGAGCGAGCTGTTCAGGGGCGTCAAGAAAACGTTAAAGATTAGGTAAGGTAACGAAGTGTCGCCGACCGGAAGGAACGATCCGGCGTACAGAGGCGCGAGGGGAAGGATCAGCCACTGACTGTCCACCAGCTCAATGAACTCCTGCTCGTCTGCTCACTCGTGCTGCTCATCGCCGTCGCGGCGGTGCGCATCTCATCGCGGAGCGGACTGCCCAGCCTGCTCCTGTATCTCGGGATCGGGGTGGCCATAGGGCAGGACGGCATCTTCGACGTCGAGTTCAACAACGCGGAACTCACGCAGGTGATCGGATATGCGGCACTTGTCGTGATTCTGGCGGAAGGTGGCCTAGGCACCAAGTGGCAGGAGGTCAAACCGGCGCTGCCCGCCGCCGTGCTGCTGTCGACCGTCGGCGTCGCGGTGAGCGTGGGCATCACGGCCGCGGCCGCGCACTACCTCATCGGCCTTGAGTGGCGCCAGGCGCTGATCATCGGCGCGGTGGTCTCCTCGACGGACGCGGCGGCGGTCTTCTCCGTCCTGCGCAAGGTGCCCCTGCCATCCCGGGTGACCGGCGTCCTGGAGGCCGAATCGGGCTTCAACGACGCCCCCGTCGTCATCCTCGTCGTCGCCTTCTCCGCCGCGGGCCCCGTGGAGCACTGGTACATCCTCGTCGGCGAGATCGCCCTGGAGCTGGCGATCGGCGCCTCCATCGGCCTGGCGATCGGCTTCCTGGGCGCCTACGGGCTGCGTCACGTCGCCCTGCCCGCCTCCGGGCTCTACCCGATCGCCGTGATGGCCATCGCGGTGGTGGCGTACGCGGCCGGAGCCATGGCACATGGCAGCGGGTTCCTCGCGGTCTACCTCGCCTCCATGGTGCTCGGTAACTCCAGGCTCCCGCACGCCCCGGCCAACCGGGGCTTCGCCGAGGGCCTGGGCTGGCTCGCCCAGATCGGGATGTTCGTCCTGCTGGGACTGCTGGTGACCCCGCATGAGCTCATCGACGACTTCTGGCCCGCCGTGATCGTCGGCCTGGTGCTCACCATGGTGGCGCGTCCGGTCTCCGTGGTGGTGAGCCTGCTGCCGTTCTCGATACCCCGGCGGGAACAGATCCTGCTGTCCTGGGCGGGGCTGCGCGGCGCCGTACCCATCATCCTGGCGACCATCCCCATGGTCGGGGAGGTCCCCGGCAGCGACCGGATCTTCAACATCGTCTTCGTCCTGGTCGTCGTCTACACCCTGATCCAGGGGCCCACCCTGCCCTGGCTCGCCAAGGCCCTGCGGCTCGGCCCGGGCGACACCTCCGACCTGGGCATCGAGTCGGCGCCCCTGGAGCGGCTGCGTGGGCATCTGCTCTCCGTCGCCATCCCGGAGGAGTCCCGGATGCACGGCGTGGAGGTCGCGGAACTGCGGCTGCCCGCCGGGGCGGCCGTCACCCTGGTCGTGCGCGACGGGAAGAGTTTCGTGCCACTCCCCTCCACCGTGCTGCGCCGTGGCGACGAACTGCTCGTGGTGGCCACCGACCCGGTCCGGGACGCGGCCGAGAAACGTCTGCGCGCGGTCGCGCACGGCGGCAAGCTCGCGGGCTGGCTGGGGACGGGATAGCGGTACGCCTCCCCTCGTCGCGCCGGTGGGTGCAGCTGGTGCGCTCCCTGGGGACGGAGGCGGGTACGGCACCTTGGAGCGGGTACGGCGGAGCGCTTCCTTAAGGCGGCGTGTTCGGCGGGACAGCACGTCCGGCAGGGCCCGCGGCGGCGGACGCCGCCGGGGATGGCGGATCCCCTGGGCGCGGCACTGGGCGGTAGGTGTTCCCGGCGGATGCCGTGGCGCGATCCAGGCGACCCGGCGAACGGGTTCCGGCTCCGCTACGGCCGCCTCCCCGGCACTCGCGTGGTGTATGACACCGAAGGGCGGGGGCGGCTTCATCGCGGACCGGGGAGCAGGGGATCGCCCGCCCCGGACGGATGCCCCGTGACCAGGGATACGGCCGCTCGGTACGGCAGCGGGGGCGTCCGTGAGAAGGCCGCGGAGCGCTCACACGACCCCCAGGGGAGCCTCGCGGCGGCCTGTACGATAAGGCGACACCTGATCGACCACCTCTGCCTGACGCAGAGCTGGCGCGACCGTATGGCGGCCGAGGCGTTCTCGCAGGACGGGACCCGGTATCTACCGCAGTCCCGCGCAAGAGGACAGCTCTCGGCCGTTCCCGTACCCCGGGGCGTGCCACCAGGCGGCAGAAAGGCACGGACCGTGTCGCACACGGTCACTGACGACTCCCAGGGCACCGCCGCCCGCCGCCCGGGATACGGACAGCTCCTGCGCACACCAGGGGCATGGACATTCCTGCTCCCCGGCTTCCTGGCCCGGCAGCCGTTCGCGATGCTGACCATCGGCATCGTGCTGCTCGTCCAGAGCACCACCGGCTCCTATGGCACCGCCGGAGTGGTCGCCGCCGTCACCGGCGTCTCCATGGCGCTCTTCGCGCCGCAGTCGGGCAAGCTCGCCGACCGCTTCGGGCAGCGCGCGGTGCTGATGCCGGGCGTCATGGTGCACGCGGCCTCGGTGACCGCGCTGATCACCCTGGCGCTGGCGGACGCGCCCTTGTGGGCGCTGTTCGCCGCGGCCGTCCCCACGGGCGCCTCCGTACCGCAGGTCGGCCCCATGGTGCGCGCCCGCTGGGCGGCGAAACTGGAGGGCACACCACTGCTGGGTACCGCGGCCGCCTTCGAGTCGGTGACGGACGAGTTCACCTTCGTCGTCGGACCGGTGCTGGCGACCGCGCTGTGCACGGGCGTCCACCCCGCCGCCGGACTGATCGCCGAGGCCGCGCTCACCCTGGTCGGCGGAGTGCTCTTCGCCGCGCAGAAGCGCACCCAGCCCGAGGTACGCCACGCCGCCACCGCGGGCTCCGGACCGCGCGTCTCCGCGCTGTCGGTGCCCGGGCTGCGCGTCCTGGTGGTGGCCTTCCTGGGAATCGGCTCGGTCTTCGGCGGAATGCAGGTCTCCCTGACCGCCTTCACCGAGGAGATCGGCAATCCGGGCGTGAACGGGGTCCTGTACGGGGTCTTCGCCGCGGGCAACATGCTCGCGGGCATCGTCTGCGGCGCCATCGCCTGGAAGAGCGGCCCCCTGCGCCGGGTCGTGATCGGCTACAGCGCGCTCACCGTGACCGCGTCGGCACTGTGGGCGGCGGACTCCGTCCTCCTGCTCGCGGTACTCGGACTGCTCGTCGGCCTGTGCATCGCCCCGCCCCTGATCGGCGGCTACACCCTGGTCGACGCCCTGGTTCCGGCGTCCGCGCGAACGGAGGCCTTCACCTGGCTGACGGGCGCGGTCGCGCTCGGTCAGGCCCTGGCCGTCACGGCCGCCGGCCGTCTCGCCGACAGCAGCGGCTCCAGCGCCGGATTCGTGGTCCCCCTGGTGGGAACCGCGCTCGCGCTGGTCACGCTGCTGGCCCTGCGGTCCCGTCTGGCACCCGCCCAGGACGGCTCCGGCGGGCGGATCGCGGCCCGCGGGGCGAGTGGGATGGGTCACCGCTCGCGGGTGACGGTGGACTGATACAGCGGAATACGTCACTATGGACCGTCGTTAGCACTCATCGAGTGAGAGTGCCAGGAGGAAGACCAGTGCCGACCTATCAGTACCAGTGCACCGAATGCGGCGAGGGCCTTGAGGCGGTGCAGAAGTTCACCGACGACGCCCTGACCGTGTGCCCGAACTGCGACGGACGCCTGAAGAAGGTGTTCTCGGCCGTCGGCATCGTCTTCAAGGGCTCGGGCTTCTACCGCAACGACAGCCGTGGCTCGTCGTCCAGCTCCACCCCCGCGTCGTCGAAGTCGTCCTCGGAGGGCAAGCCGTCCGGCTCCTCCTCGGAGTCCTCGTCCAGCGGGTCGTCGTCCTCTTCGTCGGGGTCGTCATCGTCGGCGTCGTCATCATCGGGGTCGTCGGCATCGTCATCGACGTCCAGCAGCACCAGCTCCGCCGCCTGAGGCGCGCTCTGCCTTTCCGCCGGGCCCTGGTCCACGTACGTCACGTGGGCCAGGGCCCGACGCGTACCCGGCGGGCTGACGGGCTGACGGGCTGACGGGCTGACGGGCTGACGGGCTGACGGGCAAGGCGTACGCGGAACCGGTGGATGGGGTCCGAGGCGTCCCGCGCGGACACGGCCGGACGCGCCACGACGCGGGCGGGACCTGACCTCACCCAACGGGTGACGGGGATATCCACAGGCCAGGGGCTGTCCACAGGGCCAAGCGGGTTCTGCCGGGAGGGTTCATCGTGAGATCCGGCGACCGGTGACCCACCGGCGCGGTTACCTCGACGACAGGCGGACCCACCATGTCGTTCCCTCCCCTTCCTCCGGCCACCGGTCCCCGGGCCGTTCCCCATTTCGCCCCGCTGCGACCCCGCCGTGGCGCCCACCGGCGACTGCGGCGGGCCGTACGGCGGCGTCGCCGCGCCCTCGCCGCGGGGCTGGCCCTGACCGCCGCCGCTCTCGCCGCGTCGGGCCCGCGCGGGAGTGAGAGCGGACGGCCGGAGGGCCGGGCGGAGGCGCGCGGGCCGGACGAGGGCGGGCCCTCCTCCATGCCCTCCTCCGCGTCCGCGGCGCCCGGCCGTGCTCTCGCCGCCCCGGTGCTGGCGCCCGTGCGCATCGCGGACGCGGAGACGGTCCGGCTGCTGCGTCCCGGCGACCGGGTCGATGTGATCGCCACACCCGAGGCCGCCCCGGCCCCGGGCCCGGCCCAGGCACCCGCCGCCCGCGTGGTGGCCCAGGCCGCCCGCGTCGCCGAGCTGCCCCGGATGCGCGGTATCGCCGACGGCGGCGGGGCGCTGGTCGTGCTCTCCGTCCCCCGTCCCGTCGCCGCCGCGCTGGCGGGCGCGAGCGCGACTTCCCGGCTGGCGGTGACGGTGTGCTGATCCCCGTGCGGCTCCGTTTTCGTACACGGTCCCCCTCACATCACCTCTTCGCGCGTCTGGAGTGGACAGCACGGCCACACCGTGCCGTAGGTTGCGGAACGCTTGAATCCGTCTGCTCTACCCCACAGAACGAGAGGCTTCGCGGTGACCGAGAAGAAGGTCGGCGTCCTGGAGGGCTTCAAAGCCTTCCTGATGCGTGGCAACGTGATCGACCTGGCGGTGGCTGTCGTCATCGGCGCCGCGTTCACACAAGTGGTGAACGCGGTGGTGAAGGGGGTTATCAACCCCTTGGTCGGCGCGTTCGGCACCCAGAACCTGGACGCCTACAGCTCCTGCGTCAAGGGCAGCTGCAAGGTCGTCAACGGCGAGGTCCAGGGCATCAAGATCATGTGGGGCTCCGTGCTCGGGGCGACGCTCACCTTCCTGATCACGGCCGCCGTCGTCTACTTCCTGATGGTGCTGCCCATGGCGAAGTACCTGGCGCGCAAGGCGGCCAGGGACGCGGCGAAGGAAGGGGCGAAGGAGCTCGTCGAGGTCTCCGAGCTGGAGGTGCTCAAGGAGATCCGGGACACGCTGCTCGCGCAGTCGCGTGGGTCCGGGCCTGGCGCGGGTCCCGCCTCCGGGCCCGGCACGGGCGCGCCGCGGCCTTAGCGTCGCGCGCTCGGCCTTCGGCGTGGGCGGCTCCGGCCACCCGCGTCCGGAGCGCTCCGGGCGCTCAGAGGTGGTGCGGCGGCTTCTCGTCCAGGAACCGGGCCAGATCGCCGTCGCCACCACCGGAGCGAGGCCGCTCGCCCCACCCGCGGTCCGTGTCGTCCGAGGACGGCAGGTCCAGCGGATCGTCGAAGTCGATCACCGGCCTCGGGGACTTCGGCCGGGAAGGCTCCGCTTCTCGCGGGCCGAGGGCGGGGGCGGTACTCATGCCTTCAGGGTACGGCGGCGCGCCGCCCGGCACGGCCCGGCCCCACCCGGGTGAGGGTTTGGCCCACTCGGCCCGCTCCCGCCCCCGGCCCGGGAGCACGGCATCCGTCCCGGTGCTGTCCTGGGCCCATGACCTCCTCAGCCGGCCAGGAGTCCGAGGCCGACGGTTACGCGCCGCTGCGTCACATGGCGCCCCGGCGCCGCGACGAACCGCACCGGGCGGCCACACCGCTGGAGCTCTTCTTCGACCTCTGCTTCGTCGTCGCGGTCGCCCAGGCGGGCGCTCAGCTGGTGCACGCCGTGGCCGAGGGCAGACCCGGCACCGGCTTCGTGGGCTACTGCTTCGTCTTCTGGGGCGTGTGGTGGGCGTGGATGAACTTCACCTGGTTCGCCTCCGCCTACGACTGCGACGACGTGCCGTACCGGATCGCGACGCTCATCCAGATCGCGGGCGTCCTGGTCTACGCGGCGGGGGTGCCCCGCGCGTTCAACGAGAACGACTGGACCATCGCCGTCATCGGCTATCTGATGATGCGGCTGGCACTGACCACCCAGTGGCTGCGCGCGGCGGCCGCCGAGACGGACGCGGGCCGCACGGTGGCGCTGACGTACGCGGCGGGCATCGCGCTCTGCCAGGCGGCCTGGGCCGCGCTGCTGCTCGCGCCGCAGTGGTCACGACACTGGCTCTTCCCGATCGTGGTGGCGGCCGAGCTACTGGTACCGCTGATCGCCGAGCGGGAGCGGGAGACACCCTGGCACGCCCATCACATCGTGGAGCGATACGGGCTGTTCACCCTGATCGTGCTGGGCGAGACCATGTCGGCGAGCACGATCGCGGTGCAGTCGGCCATCGACGAGCACGACGCGATCGGCGAGCTGCTGCCGATCGCGGTCGGAGGGCTGCTGATCATCTTCTCGGCGTGGTGGATCTACTTCGCGGTGCCCGCGCACGAGCGGCTGATCTCCAACCGGCAGGCTCTCCCCTGGGGCTACGGCCATGTGCTGGTCTTCGGTTCGGCGGCCGCACTCGGCGCGGGCATGGAGGTGGCCGTCGAGCACGCGGTGGGCACGGCGCGTATCTCCACCGTCGCGGCGAGCGCGGCCGTGACGGTCCCCACGGCGGTCTTCCTGGCGACGGTGTGGCTGTTGCACTCCCGCCACTTCAAGCACGGCGCCGTCCAGCAACTCACGCTGCCGGTGGCGGCGGTGGCGATCCTGGGCTGCACGTTCGTCGACGGCTGGGCGGTGCTGGCGGCGGGGCTGGTCGCGACGGCCACCGTCACCGCCGGGGTCTGGCTCACCTGCCGCGACCGCGCGAAGAAGATCGTTTCCCCGTCCTCCGACCCGTGATACGCAGGGGGTGTGAGCGATATGGCGAGGAGCGCGGGCCCCCGGGACGCGCTGACGGACGTGGCCGGGCTACGGGTCGGACACGCGCAGGTGCCCGGGGAGCGGGCCCTGAGCGGGACCACCGTGGTGCTGGCGCCGGAGGGCGGGGCCGTCGCGGCCGTGGACGTGCGCGGTGGCGGCCCCGGCACCCGGGAGACGGACGCGCTGGACCCGCGCAATCTGGTGCAGCGGATCGACGCGGTGGTCCTGACCGGCGGCAGCGCCTACGGCCTGGACGCGGCGGGCGGGGTGATGGCCTGGCTGGAGGAGCGGGGCAGGGGCGTCCGGGTCGGCGGCCCCGACCAGGTGGTGCCCGTGGTCCCGGCGGCCTGCCTCTTCGATCTGGGCCGTGGCGGCGACTGGCGGGCCCGCCCGGACGCGGCCACGGGCCGCGCCGCCGCCGAGGACGCGGCGCGGACCGGTCCGGGCGCCCCGGTGGCCATGGGCGCCGTCGGGGCCGGGACCGGAGCCGTGGTGGGCGGGTTCAAGGGCGGTGTCGGCACGGCGAGCATGGTCCTGGCCGAGTCCGGGGCGACCGTCGCCGCGCTCGTGGTGGTCAACGCGGCGGGCTCGGCCGTGGATCCACTGACGGGTGTGCTCTACGGGCGGCTGCTGGAGGGCCCCGTGACGGCTCCGGCGCCCGGGCGGCACCAGGAGGCACAGCGGCGGCTGGCGGAGGCGGTGGCGGCCGGAGGACCGCCACCGCTCAACACCACGCTCGCCGTGGTCGCCACGGACGCCGACCTGAGCCGCGCGCAGGCGCAGAAGCTGGCCGGTACGGCTCACGACGGCCTCGCGCGCGCCGTGCGGCCGGTCCATCTCCTCAATGACGGGGACACGGTGTTCACCCTCGCCACGGGCACCGTGCCGCTCCCGGGCGAGAGCCCCTTCGCCCTCAACGAGGTACTGGCGGCGGGCGCGGACACACTCACCCGGGCCGTGGTCAGGGCCGTACTGGCGGCCACCGGAGTGGTGGGCCCCGGTGGTTCCTTCCCCTCCTACCGTGAGCTGTACGGCGCCGGGTGAGTCCCTGCCGGGCACGACGGCGGGCGAGTTGGCGGATCCGGGGAACCTGGGAAAGAGTTCCTTCGTTTTCCGGAACGACGGACACGTTGTCGGACTCAGGGGTTACTTTTAGCAATCAACGAGTTACTTGTGGCGACGGCCTGGAGACCCACTTTGAACGATCCGTATGAGACAACCGAGGCCCATCTCCGGCGGCTCATGGGTCGGGCGCTCAACTCCTTCGAGCTGCCCGACGCCACGGTCGAACGACTCGACACGGCACTGGCTCATGTGAGTTCGCTGCACTCCTCCCACCACACCGCGGCCCTCGACCGGGCCACCTACCGGCACGCCTATCTGCTGAGCGACGGCAGCTCGCTCGTCCTGTGGGAGCTGGTGCACTCCACGGGCCCCGACGGCCCGGAGCAGCACGAGCTCTACACGGAGGAGGGCGAGGTCAGACTGGCCGCTTCACGGCTGCCCTCAGGGTTCCCCGGGTTCGGCGACCCCGGGTTCCCGGAGCCCGGGACCCCGCCCGGCGAGAGTGGCGGGCCCGAGGGACCACCTTCGGCCGGACCGGAGGGCGACCGAGGTCCGGAGGGTGACATCGAGGCGGAGTTCGAGCTGCTGACCGGGCTGGCGACGGCGGCCCCGGCCGCGCTGCCGAGGATGTACGCGCCGGACAACTCCGCCGACCACGCCCGCCGGGTGCTGCGCCGCGCGGAGAACGCCGACCGGCCGGGCCGGGAGACCGCCCGGCTGCTGCGCACGGCCTTCGCCCACCACATCACCCAGGTCTTCGGCCGCCAGTGCCAGGTGGCGGGCAAGGACGCCGGGTTCACCCTCTACGAGCACGCGTTCCTCCTCTTCGACGGCGCGGAGGTGAGCCTGTGGGAGGTGGAGCATACGGCCACGCCCGACGGCCGCCATATGTGCGAGGTGTACCCGACGGAGAACCGAGCTCGCGAGGCGATGGAGAACCGGGCACGGGTCCGCTGACCTGACGCCCCACTGCCACCCCCCACCCTTCGGGTGCCCCCCAGCGCCCGCCATGGCCCGGCCGTTCCTCGTCCGCCGTCGGCCATCCGCCCGGTTCCGGGCCTGAGCACGCACCCGCGCACCACACGTTCTCGCGGTCCGCGGCTCATGATCTCTACGGCGCTCTGGGCGCTCTCGCGGCCCTCCTCGACGAGTCGTCCGCCGCGCTCTCGCGACCGACGCGCATGGCGCGTACCGCGCCCGCCGCGCTCCTCCGCCTCAGACGCTCCGCCGCGTTCCCGCGCTCCCGCGGTAGGGCGCCCCGGCCCCGTCGACCGGCCGTATGTTCCGTGCCCCCCCCCGATGGACCCGCGCCCCGTCCAAGGGCGTCCCGCAGCGAAGCCCCGCGTACATCCGCGCCGGAGCCAGACCCCGGCTGGCCCCTGACCGATCGGTTCCCGGGCCGAACGCTTCCGCGCCTCAACCGCCCCCGACCACCGCTCTCGGCGCCTGGCCGGGGCACGGACCGCCCGCTGGCGGCCCGCCCCCCGGATGACCGCTTACGCGGCCGCGTCGAAGCCGGTGTCGTCGGCCATGCGCTTGAGTTCGAGCAGGGCGTGCTTCTCGATCTGGCGGATCCGCTCACGGGTCAGACCGTGTTCCTTGCCGACCTCGGTGAGCGTGCGCTCCCGGCCGTCCATGATCCCGTACCGCATCCGGATGATGGAGGCGGTGCGCTGGTCCAGCTTGCCGATCAGATCCTCCAGGCCCTCGCTGCGCAGCAAGGTGAGGACGGACTGCTCGGGCGAGATGGCCGAGGTGTCCTCCAGCAGATCGCCGAACTGGGTCTCGCCCGCGTCGTCCACCGGCATGTTCAGGCTGACCGGGTCACGCGCCCAGTCGAGGACGTCGGCGACCCGCTCGGGGGTGGATCCCAGCTCCTGCGCGATCTCGGCGGCCTCCGGCTCGCGGCCCTTCTCGCGGTTGAACTCGCGCTGGATCCTGCGGATACGGCCCAGTTCCTCCACCAGGTGGACGGGGAGGCGGATGGTGCGTGACTGGTCCGCGATGGAACGGGTGATGGCCTGGCGGATCCACCAGGTGGCGTAGGTGGAGAACTTGAAGCCCTTGGCGTAGTCGAACTTCTCGACGGCCCGCACCAGGCCCGCGTTGCCCTCCTGGATCAGGTCGAGCAGGGGCAGTCCGCTGCGGGGGTAGCGCCGGGCCACGGCGACCACCAGTCGGAGGTTGGACCGGATGAAGACGTCCTTGGCGCGCTCACCCTCGGCCACCAGCGACTCAAGCTCCTCACGGGAGGCGCCGCCCGCGCCGCTGTCGACCTCCTTGTCGAGGATCTGCTGGGCGTAGACGCCCGCCTCGATGGTCTGCGACAGCTCGACCTCCTTGGCGGCGTCGAGCAGCGGTGTCCGCGCGATCTCGTCGAGATACATACCGACGAGGTCACGGTCGGCTATCTCCCCGCCGACCGCGCGAACGCCCCGGGCCCGGCCGGTGGTCCCCTTGGTCTCGGACTGGCGTCGGGCGACGGCACGGGTTGCCATGCGAGCTCCCTTGCTGAGTAGGTCGCGACACCCTTCCGGGTGCCCTGCATCCGATGGAAACAACGACTGGAATCCGGACAGAATTCCCATCAACCGCGCCAACTTTTACGATCTTGCAGTATCCTGCCCGGTCACACGGGAGGGCACATGCCGAGGGAACCTATGAAGCAGCACACGGAAGTGCAGGTCAGACCAGGCACGGAGGCCGATCTGACGGCGCTGACCGCGCTCTACAACCACTACGTCCGTGAGACGTCCATCACCTTCGACATCACTCCGTTCACTCCGGAAGAGCGCCTGCCGTGGCTGCGTTCCCACCCTGAAGACGGCCCGCACCGCCTCCTGGTTGCCCGGGATACCGGTTACGAGCGGACAGAAGCACAGGTAAGCCGGGAATCCCGGGAAAGCAGCAGCACCCGGGAGAACCCGGCGGACGGCTGGGGTGGGCTGCTCGGCTACGTCACGAGCAGCCCGCTGCGCCCCAAGGCCGCCTATGACACCTCGATCGAGGTCAGCGTCTACTGCGCCCCCGAGGCGGCGGGCCGGGGCATCGGCACCCTGCTCTACAAGTCGCTCTTCGAGGCCCTCGCCGACGAGGACCTCCATCGCGCCTACGCCGTGATCACCCAGCCCAACGAGGCGTCCGAGCGGCTGCACGCCCGCTTCGGCTTCCGCAGGATCGGTACGTACACGGAGGCGGGCCGGAAGTTCGACCGCTACTGGGACGTCACCTGGTTCGAGAAGAAGCTCGGCCCCGACGCGTGAGAGGCGCCCTCCCCGGCGGACGGACCCATGGGCGCACCGCCCCCTGACCCACGAAGTCGCCCACCTGACCTACGAGGGCGTCCACGCGGACGCGATGCGGAAGGACCAAGTCCGCAGGCGTAGGACCACAGACCGTTACGGAGGGATATCCGCCCCGCCTAGGGTCGCGCCATGAGCGCCGAACCGACCGGGCCCACCGGGCGCGCCGGGCCCGCCGGGCACCCTGAGCGCGCCGGGCCCGGGCATACGGCCCCGCCTCGCGCCGCGACCCCTGCGGTCACGGACCCGCCCACGTGGGGAGCGCCGGGGTCAGCCGAACTGGAGCGAGCGCTTCGCGAGGCCCATCCAGAAGCCGTCGATCACATTCCTGCCCCCGGCCAGCTCGGACTCGGCGGCACCGAGCGTGACGAAGAGCGGGGCGAAGTGCTCGGTCCTGGGGTGCGCCAGCTTCCCGGCGGGGGCCGCGTGCTCGAAGTCGAGCAGCGCGTCGACATCCGCGTCGGCGAGGGCCCGCCGCCCCCAGTCGTCGAACTCCGAGGACCAGCCCGGCACACCTTCGTGCCGCAGTGCCGCCAGGTTGTGGGTGAAGAAGCCGCTACCGACGATCAGGACCCCCTCGTCCCGCAGCGGGGCCAGCCGCCGTCCGATCTCCATCAGCTTCTCCGGCTCCAGGGTGGGCAGGGAGATCTGCAGCACCGGAACGTCGGCGTCCGGATACATCTCGACCAACGGGACGTACGCGCCGTGGTCGAGCCCCCGCCCGGGGACGTCCTGGACCGGGGTACCGGCCCGGCGCAGGAGCTTGCGTACGGAGTCGGCGAGTTCCGGAGCGCCGGGCGCCGGGTAGCGCACCGTGCAGTACCGCTCCGGGAACCCCCAGAAGTCATAGACCAGCGGCAGCGTGGTGGTCGCGCCCAGCGCCAGCGGCGCCTCCTCCCAGTGCGCGGAGACCATCAGAACGGCCTTGGGGCGCGGCAGCCCCGCCGACCAGGCCGCGAGCTGCCCGGGCCAGAGGGGATCGTCGGCGAGCGGCGGCGCACCGTGGGAGAGGTAGAGAGCGGGCATCCGGGCTGGGGCGGTCATCAGAACCTCCGATCTACTTGAAACTTCAAGCTACCTCCATGATACGCCCCTTGGTTTAACTTTCAAGAATATGGCGACGGGTGGGAGAGTGGGTGTATGAACAGGGCAGGGACGCCGCCGGAGGCGGACGAGGACGGACGCGGGCCGCGCTGGCTCAGCGACGACGAGCAACGGGTGTGGCGTGCGTACATCCATGCCACCAGGCTCTTCGAGGACCATCTCGACCGCCAGCTCCAACGGGACGCCGGGATGCCGCACCTCTACTACGGACTGCTGGTGCAGCTCTCCCAGGCACCGGGGCGCCAGCGGCGGATGACCGAGCTGGCGATCGACGCCAAGATCACGCGGTCGCGGCTGTCCCACGCGGTCGCCCGGCTGGAGCAGCGCGGCTGGATACGCCGCGAGAACTGCCCCTCCGACAAGCGGGGACAGATCGCGGTCCTGACGGACGCGGGCTTCGACGTGCTGCGGCGGACCGCGCCGGGCCATGTGGAGGCGGTACGCCAGGTGATGTTCGACCGTCTGTCGGCGGAACAGGTGGGACAGCTGGGAGAGATCATGCGGATCGTGGCGGAGGGATTGCAGCCGCAGGACTCGGCGGCGGATCTGCCCTGGCTGCGCTGAGACCCGGGCGGTGCTGAGACCCGGGCCGTGCGGACGCCCGGGCGGTGCGGACGCCCAACCGGGCTGACGCGAGGACCGGAACCGACGGACCGGGACTCACGGACCACGGACCACGGACCACCGCTCACGGACCACGCCTCACGGACGGACCGGGGCTCAGGCGCCCACTCCCGTCCGGCCCCACGTGCGGCTCTCCGTCCCGCCGACCCGGTACCCCCACCCGCCCTGCGCACGCGACCCTCACCAGCGTGCCCGTCAGCCGCGCGAGGGCGGACACCGACCACCCGCCGACACCCCCACACCAGCACGAGGGCCCCGCCGTCATCCCGACAGCGGGGCCCTCATCACTCCGTCCCTCAGGACGGTTCACCCGTCATGACACGGCGGAGCCGTGCTCAGTGGGCGATCACCGGCATCTTCACGGCCTCGTCCGTGTCACCGTCCGAGGCGCCGGGGCCACCGGCGGCTTCGGCGCCCGCCGCGCCCCGTGCGGTCACCATCGTGAAGGCGATCACCGCCGCCGCGGCGAGGATGCCCACCGCCCACCAGATGGCGGTGGTGAAGCCGTGCACCATGCCCTGGAACTCCAGCAGCCTCGGGTCGGCCGCACCGGCGGCGTGGGAGCTGATGTACGAGGTGGTGGCCGAGGCCGCGATCGTGTTCAGCAGCGCGGTGCCGATGGCGCCACCCACCTGCTGCGAGGTGTTGACCATCGCGGAGGCGACGCCCGAGTCGGCCGGGTTGACCCCGTACGTGGACAGGGACATGGCGGGCATGAAGGCCGTACCCATGCCGAGGCCCAGCAGCAGCTGCGCGGGCATCACCACGGCGGCGTAGGAGCTGTCCACCTCCATCTGGGTCAGCAGCAGCATGCCGAGCGCCGCGAGCACGAAGCCGGGGCCCATCAGCATCCGGGGCGGCACCCGGGTCATCAGCCGGGCACCGATCTGGGTGGAGCCGGTGATCATGCCGACGACCATCGGCATAAAGGCGAAACCGGTCTTGACCGGGGAGTAGCCCTTGACGATCTGGAGGTAGAAGGTCAGGAAGAGGAAGAGACCGAACATCGCGATGATGGCGAGACCCAGGGAGAGGTACACCCCGGCCCGGTTGCGCTCGGTCAGCACCCGCAGCGGCAACAGCGGCGCCTTCACCTTGGCCTCCACCAGCACGAAGGCCGCGAGCAGCACCACGGAGGCCACGAAGCTGCCGATGGTCAGGGAGTCGCTCCAGCCCGAGTGCTCGGCGCGGGTGAAGCCGTAGACCAGCGCCACCAGACCGAGGGTGGAGAGGATGACTCCGGGCACGTCAAGCGAGGAGCGGTTACGCGCGCCCTTCGGCTCGTGGATGACGAAGTAGGCGCCGATGGCGGCGACGGCGGCGAACGGGATGTTGACGTAGAAGGTCCAGCGCCAGTTCAGGTACTCGGTGAGGAAGCCGCCGAGCAGCAGACCGACGGCGGCGCCGCCACCGGCGATGGCGCCGTAGATGCCGAACGCCTTGGCGCGCTCCTTGGCGTCGGTGAACATGACGGCCAGCAGCGAGAGCGCGGCGGGCGCGAGCAGCGCGCCGAAGGCACCCTGGAGGGCGCGCGAGGCCAGCATCATCGCCTCGTTGGTGGCCGCGCCACCGAGCGCCGAGGCGAGCGCGAAGCCGATGAGACCGACCACGAACGCCTGCTTGCGGCCCCACAGGTCGGCGATCCGCCCACCGAAGAGCAGCAGTCCACCGAAGGCCAGCGCGTAGGCGGTGATGACCCACTGCCGGTTGCCGTCGGAGATACCGAGGTCCTGCTGGGCGGTGGGCAGCGCGATGTTCACGATCGTGGAGTCGAGCACCACCATCAGCTGGGCGAGCGCGATGAAGACCAACGCCTGCCAGCGCCGGGGATCAGGAAGTGATATGTCAGGTGATTTCGGCATGGGTGGGCCCTTCAAGGGTGCGAAGTGTGTAAAAGCTGAGAAAACTTGAGAAAACTTGAGGAAAGCGGCGCAAGGGGCGCGCGGCGGGATCCCCGCGGCACCGGGTACGACTCCGGCCGGCGTCAGCTCCGCTCCGGCTCCGTGCCCCGCCGTCCGCCGAGGCGTCCTCACCTCCGTACGGAGACGAGCCGCGCGATGGTCGGCGCGGCACCTCCGTACCGGGGAGTGACGGCGCCTCGGAGCGGGGTCACGGGCCCGGGTGGCGGGCGTGGCGTCAGGGTTCCATGGGCCCTCGCACATCATGTCCACTCGGGTCGCGTCCGCCCGGGAGGCGATCCACCGGCCCCAGCGGCTCGCGGGCCCGCGAACCACCACCGTGCGCATCGCCGTGCGCGTCGCCGTGCGGGTCGTGCCTCCGCAGGTCCTCCAGGGTCACCGCGCGCCCCATCAGGTTCGAGCGCGCGGGCGCCATGAGCCCGTCCAGGAAGAGCTGGAGGTGGCGATGGACGAAACGGTCGATCACCAGGCAGTCGGTGCCCGGCAGGGGACGGCTGAGCTGGGAGAGCGCGACCATCACATCCCCGACGCCGATATCGGGGCGCATCCGCCCGGCCGCCTGGGCGCGCCGGATCAGACCGGCGAGGGCCTCCTCCAGGCGCTCCCGCTCCGCGACCAGATCGGGGTGCTCGGGGTCGACGGCGCCCGACAGCAGCGGGCAGAGCGCGCCGATGCGCTCATCGGCCGCCGCGTGGACGAAGCGGCGGATCGCGTCGAACGTGTCCGCCTCCTCGGCCGCCGCCAGGACCGCCTGGTCCGCGCTGCGGCCCAGCACCCAGAGGACGACCTCGCGCACCAGGGTGGGGCGGTCGGGGAAGTGGCGGTAGAGCGTGGCGTTGCCGACGCCCGCGCGGCGGGCGATGTCGTCGAGGGGCGCGTCCGGGCCGCGCTCCACGAACACCTCGCGTGCCGCCACCAGAATCCGCTCGCGGTTGCGCAGGGCGTCCGCGCGCGGACGCACCACCGGTCGTGGCACGGCCGCGACACACGACGCAGCGCCGTGCCTCATGGGTCCGTCGGTCCTCATGGGTCCCCCCACTCTCTCGACCACCACCCAAACGGGGAGTGGCTCCCCGCTTCGCAGGGACACCGGGGTAAACGGGGAGAGCGTCCCCGGTTATTTCCCGTCCCGGATGTGACACCCACCACAAAGCGGTCTTCCCCCGGACAGCCGCGCCCCGCCCCTCGAACGGCCCGCCCCCGCGCCCCGAACGGCCCACCCGGCGCGCGCCCCGGCCCGCCCCGGCCGAGGCTGATCGCACCGAGAGAGCAGCCAGGGCCCGGCCTGCTGCCGGGAGCTAAGGCGGTTCTCCTATGCGGCACAGACGCCATCGGCACCGGATACCCGGAACGGGCACCGCGCGCCGCGCCAGGAGGCTCGCCGCCCTCGCCGCCCTCGGCCTCACCGCGCTCACCTCGGCGACCGTCACCCTCCCCGGACCCGCCCGGCCGGGGGTGCCGTCGAGCCCGGTGGCCGGGCCCGACGACAACGGGCTCGGGCCCTGCCGCATCCCCACCACCCTCGGCATCCAGATGTCCGAGGGGATACCGACCCCGCCCGGCTACTCCCCCTCCACCGGCGAGGTCCGCGCGCTGAACCTGATGATCGACTTCCCGGACGCGGAGGGCGAGGGCCGGGCGCTCGACCGGCTGGCGGAGTTCTTCCCGCAGACCTCGGAGTGGTTCCGTACCAGCTCCTACGGACGGCTCAACTACCGCCCGCACGCCCCGATCACGCAGTGGCTGCGGATGCCGGTGCCGTTCGAGTCGTACGGGATAGAGCGCGGCTCACCGTATGAACCCGGCTATCGCTCGCTCGTCGACGACATCGTCACGGCGGCCGACCCCCAGGTCGACTTCAGCGCCTATGACCTGGTCAACATACTCGTCACACCCAACGCGGGGCCCTCGGCGCTGGACACCGTGCTCTCGGTGACCTTCTCCGGCAACCCGGACGCCCCGGTCGCCGACGGTGTCCCGCTCGCCAACACGTCCTTCGTCTACAGCCGTCAGGACGACGGCTCGGGCAGCTACGCCGAGACCGGCTACCGGGTCCTGCCCCACGAGAACGGCCATGTCTTCGGCCTGCCCGACCTCTACACCTCCGAGGGCGGCGGCTCGGTCGGACACTGGGACATCATGTCCGAGGACTGGGGGGCCAACAACGACCTGCTCGGCTGGCACAAGTGGAAGCTCGGCTGGCTGGATTCGGCACAGGTCGCGTGCGCCTCGGCCCCCGGGACCTCGGAGTACACCCTCACCCCGCTCGCCACACCCGGCGGGCGCAAGCTGGTGGTGGTCCCGGTCGGCGCCCACTCCGGTTACGCGGTGGAGATACGGACGCCCGGGGGGAACGACGAGGCCGTGTGCCGCCCGGGCGCGCTGATCTACCGGGTCAAGGGGGACATCGACACCGGGCAGGGGCCGGTGACGGTCTCCGACAGCGTGCGGGACAGCGGCGGGTGCACCCGGCGGCCCAATGTGCACGCGGAGCTGTCGGACGCGCCGTACCGGCCGGGCCAGTCGTTCACCGACAAGAAGCACGGGGTGCACATCACGGTCCTGCGGGAGTCCGGTGGCACCTACACCCTCCGGGTCACCCGCACCCGCTGACGCACCCCGCGCGCCACCCGCACCACCCGTTCCAGAACCCGCACCACCCGTACCCCGCGTTCCGCCACGCGCCCGTACGGTCCGCACCGACCGCCCGTACATCGCGGACCACCCCGCGCCTCGGGCAGTCCCCGTACATACGGTACGTACGGAACCCCCTCACCCGGGATCGAGCCGCCGCCGCAGCTCGCGCTTGAGGATCTTGCCCGTGGGGTTGCGCGGCACCTCGCCGAACATCACCCGCGCGGGCACCTTGAACCCCGCCAGCGTCCGCCCCACATGCGTCCGCACCTCCTCCGCCGTCAGCGTCACCCCGGGCCGGGTCCGCACCACCGCCGCGACCTCCTCGCCCAGCTCCGGATGGGCCACCCCCAGCACCGCCGCGTCCGCGACCCCGGGATGGTCCTGGAGGACGGCCTCCACCTCGGCGCAGTACACGTTCTCGCCACCGCGCACCACCATGTCCCGCAGCCGGTCCACCACGCTCACGCGCCCCGCGCGCATCAGCGCCAGGTCCCCGGTGCGCAGCCAGCCGTCGGGGAAGGCCGCCGCTGTCGCGGGCGCGTCGCGCCAGTAGCCGCGCACCAGGGACTGGCCGCGCAGCCACAACTCTCCGATCTCGCCGTCGGGCAGCTGGCCGCCATGGGGTCCGGCGACCCGGATCTCGACGGCGGGCGCGGGGGCGCCCGCCCCGGCGGGATCGTTCCAGTAGCGCTCCCCGAAGTGGGCGAGCACCCCGCCGCTGGTCTCGGTCAGGCCGTAGCCGCTGCGGGGCTCCACCCGGCGTCCGCAGCGCTCGGCGAGCAGGGTGAGCAGGGCGGGCGGCGCGGGAGCGCCACCGGTGTTGAGATGGGTGAGCGAGGGGAGGGTGCTTCCGGCGCGCCGGGCGGCCTCCAGCAGCTGGAGCGCGGTGGTGGGCACCCCGGAGTAGTGCGTGACCTGGTGACGTTCGATCAGGGCGAGCGCCCGCTCGGCGTCCCACTTGCGCATCAGCACCAGCGAGCCGCCCGCCCCCATCGCCGCGTAGAGGGTGGTGAACGCGGCGACATGGAAGAAGGGGAAGGTCATCAGCGTGACCGGGGCCGCGCCGAGACCGGGGACCGCCCCGCGCTCCAGGGCGGACAGGGCCGCGAAGTACCGGGGGTGCAGGGCCGCGCCCGCCTGCGCGAGATGGGTGGCGACCGCGCCCTTGGGACGGCCGGTGGTCCCCGAGGTGTAGATGAGGGTGGCGTCGTCCTCGGGCCGCACCTCGACCGGGGGCGGCGCGCCGTACGGATCGGGCCGGCCCTCCTCGTACCACTCCACCCCGTCCGGCGCGGGGCCGCCGCGGGGGCGGTCGCCGCGGAGGGCGATCGTCCGGGTGCCGTTGCGGCGGCGCCAGGCGTCGACGCGCGGCAGGCGCTCGTCGTCGACGAAGAGGACGGTGGGGGCGCAGTCGTCGAGCGCGTACTCCAGCTCGGCCGCCGTCCACCAGGCGTTGAGCGGAACGGCGACGAGACCCGCGATCTGGGTGGCCCAGAACGCGACCTGCCACTCGGGGTGGTTGCGCAGGGCGATGGCGACACGGTCGCCGGGGCGGGCGCCGTACTCCTCGCCGAGCTCGCGCGCCAGCGCGCAGACGGCGGCGAAGAAGGAGCGGTAGGTGTACGTGGTGTGCTCGGCGATCAGGAACGGCCGCTCGCCATGGGCCCAGATGGTCTCGAAGACCTCGCGGAGGGTGCGCGGGCCGTCGGTGTAGCGGAGCACACCGTCCTCGTCCCGGGCGGCGGCGAACGGCGCGCCGAGGGCGGTGAGCAGCTGCTCGGGGGTGCGCTCTGGCATGTCGATGGCCCTCTCTGCTGTGGCATGACGGGACCCCCGCCCGGCGCGTTCCCCGGCCGCTCGGGACGGTATGCAGCCCGCTCCCGCACGTCAAGAACGCGCCCGCGCATCGAGAACGGGCCCGGCCCCCTGCCACGAGGGGACCGGACCCGTCGCCGACCACAGCGGCAC
Source organism: Streptomyces sp. NPDC057638 (assembly GCF_042800315.1). Lineage (NCBI taxonomy): Bacteria > Bacillati > Actinomycetota > Actinomycetes > Kitasatosporales > Streptomycetaceae > Streptomyces > Streptomyces sp. NPDC057638. The sequence continues at coordinate 18,280 of NZ_JBHVHF010000016.1, read as the reverse complement.
GGACAGTCGCGGTCGCGGCCGCGACCGCGACCAACCGCGACCGCTACACGGCTACCGCTACCGCTACCGCTACCGCACGAAGGTCCCCGCCTGTCCGGCGAGGTCGAGGAAGTACTGCGGCGCCACACCGAGCACCACGGTCACCACCACCCCCAGCCCGATGGCGGCCATCGTCATCCCGGAGGGAACCGCCACCGTGGGCCCGTCGGCCTGGGGCTCCTGGAAGAACATCAGCACGATGACCCGGATGTAGAAGAACGCGGCGATGGCGGAGGCGATCACACCGACGACCACCAGCCCTCCGGCGCCGCCCTCGGCCGCCGCCGAGAAGACGGCGAACTTCCCCGAGAAGCCCGAGGTGAGCGGGATCCCGGCGAAGGCCAGCAGAAAGACCGCGAAGACGGCCGCCACCAGCGGTGAGCGCCGTCCGAGCCCGGCCCACTGGGAGAGGTGGGTGGCCTCGCCGCCCGCGTCCCGGACCAGGGTCACCACGGCGAAGGCGCCGATCGTGACGAAGGAGTACGCCCCGAGGTAGAAGAGGACCGAGGAGACCCCCTTCTCGCTGGTGGCGATGACACCGGCCAGGATGAAGCCCGCGTGCGCGATCGAGGAGTACGCCAGCAGCCGCTTCATATCCGTCTGGGTGATCGCCACGATCGCGCCGCCGAGCATGGTGACGATCGCGACGGCCCACATCACCGGCCGCCAGTCCCAGCTGAGTCCCGGCAGCACCACATAGAGCAGCCGCATCAGCGCGCCGAACGCGGCCACCTTGGTCGCCGCCGCCATGAAGCCGGTGACCGGGGTGGGCGCGCCCTGGTAGACATCGGGCGTCCACATATGGAACGGCACCGCGCCGACCTTGAAGAGCAGCCCCACCAGGATCAGCGCCGCGCCGATCAGCAGCAGCGCGTCATTGCCCATGGTCGCGGCGAGCGCCGGGTCGACCGTGCGGACGCTGCCGTCGACGACCTCCGCGATCCGGGCGTACGAGACCGAGCCCGCGTACCCGTACAGCAGGGCGATGCCGAAGAGCAGGAACGCCGACGAGAAGGCGCCCAGCAGGAAGTACTTGACCGCCGCCTCCTGCGACATCAGCCGCTTGCGCCGGGCGAGCGCGCAGAGCAGATAGAGCGGCAGGGAGAAGACCTCCAGCGCGATGAAGAGCGTCAGCAGGTCGTTGGCGGCGGGGAAGACCAGCAGGCCCGCGATGGCGAAGAGGGCCAGCGGATAGACCTCGGTGGTGGTGAACCCGGCTTTGACCGCCGCCTTCTCGCTGTCGCTGCCGGGCACCGCCGCCGCCTGGGCGGCGAAGGGGTCGATCTCGTACCCATGGGCCTTCGGATCGAGACGGCGCTCGGCGAAGGTCATGACGGCGACCACGGAGGCCAGCAGGATCGTGCCCTGGAGGAAGAGGGTCGGACCGTCGATGGCGAGGGCGCCCATCGCCGCGATGTTCACCTTCGTGGTGCCGTAGCCGCCCTCGGCGAGGGCGATGACGGCGGCGAAGGAGGCGATCAGGGCGATCAGGGCGAGCCCGATCTGGGCGTGGTAGCGGGCCTTGCGCGGCAGGAACGCCTCGAAGAGCAGTCCCACCAGCGCCGCGCCCACCACGATCAGCACCGGGGCGAGCTGGCCGTACTCGATGTCCGGCGCGGGGATCTTGCCGAGCGGTTCGGCCGCCGTCGTCCACAGGGTGTGGACAGAAGTCGTGCTCACTTGGCCGCCTCCACGTCGGGCCGGGGGTCCTTCTGCTGTACGTCGGAGAGCGTGTGCTCCACGGCCGGGTTGACCACGTCCGTCAGCGGCTTCGGGAAGACGCCGAGGAAGAGCAGCAGCGCGATCAGCGGGGCGACCACCGCCAGCTCACGGCCGCGCAGATCGGGCATCTTCACCAGCTCGGGCCGGATCGGTCCGGTCATGGTCCGCTGGTAGAGCACGAGGGTGTAGAGCGCGGCCAGCACGATGCCGGAGGTGGCCACGATCCCGGCCACCGGATAGCGGCTGAAGGTGCCGACCAGGACCAGGAACTCGCTGACGAACGGCGCGAGCCCGGGGAGCGAGAGCGTGGCGAGCCCGCCGACCAGGAAGGTGCCCGCCAGGACCGGGGCCACCTTCTGCACCCCGCCGTAGTCCGCGATGAGCCGCGAGCCGCCCCGGCTGATCAGGAATCCGGCCACCAGCATCAGCGCGGCCGTGGAGATCCCGTGGTTGACCATGTAGAGCGTCGCGCCGGACTGCCCCTGTGAGGTCATCGCGAAGATGCCGAGCACGATGAAGCCGAAGTGCGAGATCGAGGCGTAGGCGATCAGCCGCTTGATGTCCCGCTGGCCGACGGCGAGCAGTGCCCCGTAGACGATGCTGATCAGCGCCAGCACCAGGATCACCGGTGTGGCCCACTTCGACGCCTCCGGGAAGAGCTGGAGACAGAAGCGGAGCATCGCGAAGGTGCCGACCTTGTCGACCACCGCCGTGATCAGCACGGCGACCGGCGCGGTGGCCTCCCCCATCGCGTTGGGCAGCCAGGTGTGCAGCGGCCACAGCGGGGCCTTGATGGCGAAGGCGAAGAAGAAGCCGAGGAAGAGCAGCCGCTCGGTGTTGGTCGCCATCTCCAGCTCGCCGCTGGCGCGGGCCGCGGCGATCTCGGTGAGCGAGAAGCTGCCCGCGACGACATAGAGCCCGATGACGGCGGCGAGCATGATCAGCCCGCCGACCAGGTTGTAGAGCAGGAACTTGACCGCCGCGTAGGAGCGCTGGGCCGCCGCGTTCTTCTCGCTGCCCTGGTGGGCGCGGTCCCCGAAGCCTCCGATGAGGAAGTACATCGGGATGAGCATGGCCTCGAAGAGGATGTAGAAGAGGAAGACGTCGGTGGCCTCGAAGGAGAGGATCACCATCGCCTCGACCATCAGGATCAGCGCGAAAAAGCCCTGGGTGGGCCGCCAGCGGGAGCTGCCGGTCTCCAGCGGATCCGTGTCGCGCCAGCTGGCGAGGATGACGAAGGGCACCAGCAGCGCGGTCAGCGCGATCAGCGCCACCCCGATGCCGTCCACTCCCAGTTCGTAGCGGACGCCGAAGTCGGCGATCCAGGAGTGGGACTCGGTCAGCTGGTAGCGGTCACCGCCCGGTTCGAACCGGGTGAAGACGACCGCCGCCAGGGCCAAGGTCACCAGGGAGAAGCCCAGCGCCAGCACCTTGGCCGTGGTCCGCCGGGCGGCGGGCACGGCGGCGGTGACGATGGCGCCGACGGCCGGGACCACGGCCGTGGCCGTGAGGAGCGGGAAGGACATGGGTTACACCGCCCTCATCAGCAGGGTCACGGCGATCAGCACCGCCGCACCTCCGAACATGGAGACGGCGTACGAGCGGACGTAGCCGTTCTGGAGCTTGCGCAGCCGGCCGGAGAGCCCGCCGACAGAGGCGGCCGTGCCGTTGACCACCCCGTCGACCAGCGTGTGGTCGACATAGACCAGGGAGCGGGTCAGATGCTCGCCGCCGCGGACCAGGACCACATGGTTGATGTCGTCCTGGTAGAGGTCGCGGCGGGCCGCCCGGGTCAGCAGCGAGCCGCGCGGCGCGGTGACCGGGACCGGCGCCCGCCCGTACATCCCCCAGGCGATGGCGGCACCGATGACCAGCACCACGACGGTGGCGGTGGTGACCGTCGCCGCGCTCAGCGGGGAGTGGCCGTGGTCCCAGCCGGTGACCGGCTCCAGCCACTTCAGGAAGCGGTCCCCGATGCCGAAGAAGGCGCCCGCGAAGACCGAGCCGAAGGCCAGCACGATCATCGGGATCGTCATCGACTTCGGCGACTCGTGCGGATGGGGCTCACGGCCCTCGGCGTCGGGCTGCCAGCGCTTCTCGCCGAAGAAGGTCATCAGCATCACCCGGGTCATATAGAACGCGGTGATGGCCGCGCCCAGCAGGGCGACCGAGCCGAGGATCCAGCCCTCGGTGCCGCCCTTGGCGAAGGCGGCCTCGATGATCTTGTCCTTGGAGAAGAAGCCGGAGAGCCCGGGGAAGCCGATGATGGCCAGATAGCCGAGGCCGAAGGTGACGAACGTGATGGGCATATAGCGGCGCAGCCCGCCGTACTTCCTCATATCGACCTCGTCGTTCATGCCGTGCATGACCGAACCGGCGCCGAGGAAGAGCCCGGCCTTGAAGAAGCCGTGCGTCACCAGGTGCATGATGGCGAAGACATAGCCGATGGGGCCGAGCCCGGCGGCCAGGATCATGTAGCCGATCTGCGACATGGTGGACCCGGCGAGGGCCTTCTTGATGTCGTCCTTGGCGCAACCGACGATCGCACCGTAGAGGAGCGTGACCGCGCCGACGATCACGACCACCAGCTGGGCGTCGGGCGCCGCGTTGAAGATCGCGCCGGAGCGGACGATCAGATAGACGCCCGCCGTCACCATGGTGGCCGCGTGGATCAGGGCCGAGACCGGGGTCGGGCCCTCCATCGCGTCCCCGAGCCAGGACTGGAGCGGCACCTGCGCCGACTTGCCGCAGGCGGCCAGCAGCAGCATCAGCCCGATCGCCGTCAGGGTGCCCTCGCTCGTCTTCGACGCGGAGTCCAGCACCGGCCCGAAGGCGAAGGTCCCGAAGGTGGTGAACATCAGCATGATGGCGATCGACAGACCGATGTCACCGACCCGGTTGACCAGGAAGGCCTTCTTCGCTGCCGTCGCCGCGCTCGGCTTGTGCTGCCAGAAGCCGATCAGGAGGTACGAGGCGAGACCGACGCCCTCCCAGCCGAAGTACAGCAGCAGGTAGTTGTCGGCGAGGACCAGCAGCAGCATCGCCGCGAGGAACAGGTTGAGATAGCCGAAGAAGCGGCGGCGGCGCTCGTCGTGCTCCATATAGCCGATGGAGTAGATATGGATCAGGGTGCCCACACCGGTGATGAGCAGCACGAACGTCATCGACAGCTGGTCGAGCTGGAAGGCCATGTCCGCCTGGAAGCCCTCCACCGGGATCCAGGTGAACAGCCGCTGGTGCAGCGCGCGGTCATCGGCGCCCCGGCCGAGCATGTCGGCGAAGAGCACCACCGCGAGCGCGAAGGACACCCCGGCGAGCAGGGTGCCGATCCAGTGGCCGACGCGGTCGAGCCGCCGCCCGCCGCAGAGCAGCACCGCCGCTCCGAACAGAGGCGCCGCGATCAGCGGCGCGATCAGATTCTCCACGATTCAGCGACCCCTCAGAGCTTCATCAGGCTGGCGTCGTCGACCGAGGCCGAGTGGCGGGAGCGGAACAGCGACACGATGATCGCGAGCCCGATCACGACCTCGGCGGCGGCGACGACCATCGTGAAGAAGGCGATGATCTGTCCGTCGAGGTTGCCGTGCATCCGGGAGAAGGCGACGAGCGCGAGGTTGCAGGCGTTGAGCATCAGCTCCACACACATGAACACCACGATCGCGTTGCGCCGGATGAGGACACCGGCCGCGCCGATGGTGAACAACAGGGCGGCCAGATAGAGGTAGTTGACCGGACTCACCGCGTGGCCTCCTCTCCGTCACGGTCCCGCGGACGGTCCTCGGGACTCCGTTCACCGGGAGCGCCGGGGGCTCCGGGAGCGCCGGGGGTGCCGGGATCGTCCGGATCCGGGCCGTGTCCCGTCCGCCCCAGCCGCCGCTCCGAGCGACGCTCCAGGGCCTTGAGGTCCTCCAGCGCCTGGGTGGAGACGTCCCGGATCTGGCCGCGTTCGCGCAGGGTGCGGCTGACCGTCAGATCGGACGGGGTGCCGTCGGGCAGCAGTCCGGCGATGTCCACCGCGTTGTGCCGGGCGTAGACGCCGGGGGCGGGCAGCGGCGGCAGGTGCTTGCCCTCGCGTACGCGCTGCTCGGCCTGCTCCCGCTGCGTCTTCACCCGCTCGGTGCGCTCCCGGTGGGTGAGGACCATGGCGCCGACGGCGGCCGTGATCAGCAGGATGCCGGTGATCTCGAAGGCGAAGACGTACTTGGTGAAGATCAGCGCCGCGAGTCCCTCGACATTGCCGCCGCGGGCGCTGTTGGCGGCGCCGAGCCCGTTGAACTGCTGGAGCGACGCCTGGCCGATCCCGGCGATCAGCAGGATCCCGAAGCCGAGGCCGCAGAGCACGGCGAGCCAGCGCTGGCCCTTGATGGTCTCCTTCAGCGAGTCGGCGGCGGTGACACCGACCAGCATGACCACGAAGAGGAAGAGCATCATGATCGCGCCGGTGTAGACGACGATCTGGACGACGCCGAGGAAGTAGGCGCCGTTGGCGAGGTAGAAGACTGCCAGAATGATCATGGTCCCGGCGAGACAGAGCGCGCTGTGCACGGCCCGCCGCATCAGGATGGTGCACAGGGCTCCGATCACCGCGATCGTGCCGAGCACCCAGAACTGGACCGCCTCCCCGGTCGAGGTGACCGTCGCGGCGAGGCCGTTCACGCGACCGCCCCCTCGCCGCGCGCCGACGCCTCGTCCCCGGAGCCCGCGGTGGCCGCCGTGGCCTCGGCGGCCGCAGCGGCCTCGGGAGGTTCCTCCCCCTGGGACACGGCGACCTGACGGACCGTGCCCGGGGCGGCCTCGGTGACCCGCCCCCGGTAGTAGTCCTGTTCGTCGGTGCCGGGGTAGATCGCGTGCGGCGAGTCGACCATGCCCTCCTCCAGACCGGCGAGGAGCTGCTCCTTGGTGTAGATCAGGTTCTCGCGGGAGCTGTCGGCCAGTTCGAAGTCGTTGGTCATGGTCAGCGCCCGGGTGGGGCACGCCTCGATGCAGAGCCCGCACAGGATGCAGCGGGCGTAGTTGATCTGGTAGACGCGGCCGTAGCGCTCGCCCGGCGAGTAACGCTCCTCGTCGGTGTTGTCCGCGCCCTCCACGTAGATCGCGTCGGCCGGACAGGCCCAGGCGCACAGCTCGCACCCCACACACTTCTCCAGCCCGTCCGGATGGCGGTTGAGCTGGTGGCGGCCGTGGAAGCGGGGAGCGGTGACCTTCTGCTGCTCCGGATACTGCTCGGTGAGCCGCTTCTTGAACATGGCCTTGAAGGTCACACCGAACCCGGCGACCGGGTTCTGGAAGCCGCCCTCCGGGTTCCCGCCGGCCGTGTCCCGCGCGGATACGGCGGGCTGACCGGACTGACCGGGCTGCGCGGCCTCGCCCGCCCGCTCCGCCTTCTCCAGCCCTCCGGCCGTCTCGGGCTGCTGGGAGCGTGAACGTTCGTCAGACACCGTCGGCCTCCTTTCCGTCGCGAGGATGTCCACCCCGGGCACTGTCACTGTCAGTATCGGGAGCACCACTGACAATCAGCTCGCGCTCCCGCCGGGGACGCCTGCGCGGCACGGGCGGCAGGCTCTGTCCGGGCAGTGGCGGTACGGGGAAACCGCCCGCCATCGGGTCGAAGGGCTCCGGCGCGCCCCGGGCGGCCTCGCCGTCGCGGCCGTCCCGGCCCCGGAAGGCGTCGACCACGAAGGAGAGCAACAGGACGGCGATGACCGCCCCCGCCACGTACAAGAGGATCTGCTGGAAGTCGTAGTTCTCGTTCCGCAGCGCGCGGACGGTGGCGACGAGCATCAGCCAGACCACCGAGACCGGGATGAGGACCTTCCAGCCGAGCTTCATCAGCTGGTCGTAGCGGACGCGTGGCAAGGTGCCGCGCAGCCAGATGAAGAAGAAGAGCAGCAGCTGCACCTTGAGGACGAACCAGAGCATCGGCCACCAGCCGTGGTTGGCGCCCTCCCAGAAGGTGGAGATCGGGTAGGGCGCGCGCCAGCCACCGAGGAAGAGGGTGACGGAGACGGCGGAGACGGTGACCATGTTGACGTACTCGGCCAGCATGAACAGCGCGAACTTGATGGAGCTGTACTCGGTGTTGAAGCCGCCGACCAGGTCGCCCTCGGACTCGGGCATGTCGAACGGCGCCCGGTTGGTCTCCCCGACCATCGTGATCACATAGATGATGAAGGAGACCGGCAGCAGGATCACGAACCACCGGTCGGCCTGCGCCTCCACGATCCCCGACGTCGACATCGTCCCGGAGTAGAGGAAGACGGAGGCGAAGGCGGCGCCCATGGCGATCTCGTACGAGATCATCTGCGCGCAGGAGCGCAGGCCCCCCAGGAGCGGATAGGTGGAGCCGGAGGACCAGCCCGCCAGCACGATGCCGTAGACCCCGACCGAGGCCACCGCCAGGATGTAGAGCATCGCGATCGGCAGATCGGTCAGCTGCATGGTGGTGCGCTGGCCGAAGATGGAGATCTCGTTGCCCGCGGGCCCGAAGGGGATCACCGCGATGGCCATGAAGGCGGGGATCGCGGCGGCGATCGGCGCGAGGATGTAGACCACCTTGTCCGCGCGCCGGACGATCACATCTTCCTTGAGCATCAGCTTGACGCCGTCGGCGAGGGACTGGAGCAGCCCCCAGGGGCCGTGCCGGTTGGGTCCGATGCGCAGCTGCATCCAGGCGACGACCTTGCGCTCCCAGACGATGGAGAAGAGCACGGTCACCATCAGGAAGGCGAAGCAGAACACCGCCTTGAGCAGGACCAGCCACCAGGGGTCGCGGCCGAACATCGACAGGTCCTCGGCGGCGAGCACCCGCTGGGTCGTGGCGAGGCCGTTCACGCGTCCACCTCCACGGTGGCGTCGGCGGGAGCGATCGAGACCAGCTCGCCGGGAAGGGCCCCGGTGTCGGCGGCGATGCCACCGCCGGTGGAGTTCAGCGGCAGCCACACCACCTGGTCGGGCATCTCGGTCACCTCCAGCGGCAGCCGTACGGTGCCGGTGGGCCCGGTGACGGCCAGCGTCCGGCCGTCGGCGATCCCGGCCTCGGCGGCCGTGGCGGCGGAGAGCCGGGCGACGGCGGCGTGCCGGGTGCCCGCGAGCGCGGTGTCACCGCGCTGGAGCAGACCCTGGTCGAGCAGGAGCCGGTGTCCGGCGAGCACCGCCTGGCCCGCGCCGGGGCGGGGCAGCGGACGGGCCGCCTCCATGGGTTCGGTGGACCGGGGTCCGGCCCAGCTCCCGAACCGCTCCAGCTCGCGCCGGACGGCGGCCAGATCGGGCAGCCCCAGGGGCACGTCCATCGCGTCGGCGAGCATATGCAGCACCCGGGAGTCGGCCGGGGCGAGCCGCCGGGTCATCTGCTCGGGCTTCAGCGCCGCCTCGAACATCCGGGCCCGGCCCTCCCAGTTGAGGAAGGTGCCGGACTTCTCGGCGACGGCGGCGACCGGGAAGACCACGTCCGCCCGCTCGGTGACCTCGCTGGGGCTCAACTCCAGGGAGACCAGGAAGCCGACGGCGTCCAGCGCCGCGCGGGCGCGCGCCGGGTCGGGCAGATCGGCGAGTTCGACCCCGGCGACGAGGAGGGCGCCGAGTTCGCCGTCGGCCGCGGCCGCCACGATCCGGCCGGTGTCCCGTCCGTACTCCCGCGGCAACTCCCGTACCCGCCAGATCTCGGCGGTCTCCTCGCGCGCCCGCGCGTCGGCCGAGGGGCGTCCGCCAGGCAGCAGGGAGGGCAGCGCGCCCGCCTCGACGGCGCCGCGCTCACCCGCGCGGCGGGGGATCCACACCAGGGCAGCGCCGAGGGCGGTGGCGGCGCGGACGGCGGCGGTCAGTCCGCCGGGCACCGCCGCGAGCCGCTCGCCGACCGCGATGACCGCGCCCTCGGCGCGCAGCGCCTCGGCGGCCTCGGCGCCGCTCTCGTCGAGTCCGACCCGGGAGGCGAGCGCGTCCAGCCACTCGGTCTCGGTGCCGGGCGCGGCGGGCAGCAGCGTCCCGCCGGCCTTCGCCAGCCCGCGCGTGGCGTGTGTGGCGAGGGCGTAGGTGCGCTGGCGGTGCTTGCGGTGCGCCTTGCGCAGCCGCAGGAAGACCCCGGGGGCCTCCTCCTCGGACTCCAGGCCGACCAGCAGCACGGCGGGCGCCCGCTCCAGTACGGAGTTGGTGACCCCGGTGCCGTCCAGGTCCCGGCCCCGGCCCGCGACCCTGGCGGCGAGGAAGTCCGCCTCCTCGGCGGAGTGGGTACGGGCGCGGAAGTCGACGTCGTTGGTGGCGAGGGCGACCCGGGCGAACTTGGCGTAGGCGTAGGCGTCCTCGACGGTCAGCCGTCCGCCCGCCAGCACCCCGGCCCGGCCGCGCGCGGCGAGCAGTCCCTGGGCGGCGGCGGCCAGCGCCTCCGGCCAGCTCGCGGGCTGGAGCACCCCGTCGGCGTCCCGCACCAGCGGGGTGGTGAGCCGGTCCCGGGCCTGCGCGTAGCGGAAGCCGAACCGGCCCTTGTCGCAGATCCACTCCTCGTTGACCTCGGGGTCGTCGGCGGCGAGCCGCCGCATCACCTTGCCGCGCCGGTGGTCGGTGCGGGTGGCGCAGCCGCCCGCGCAGTGCTCGCAGACGCTGGGCGAGGAGACCAGGTCGAAGGGGCGGGAGCGGAACCGGTAGGCGGCCGAGGTGAGCGCGCCGACCGGGCAGATCTGGATGGTGTTGCCGGAGAAGTACGACTGGAACGGGTCGCCCTCGCCGGTGCCCACCTGCTGGAGCGCGCCCCGCTCCAGCAGCTCGATCATCGGGTCGCCCGCGACCTGGTTGGAGAAGCGGGTACAGCGGGCGCACAGCACACAGCGCTCGCGGTCCAGCAGCACCTGGGTGGAGATCGGCACCGGCTTCTCGAAGGTGCGCTTGCGCCCCTCGAACCGGGACTCGGCGCCGCCGTGGGACATGGCCTGGTTCTGCAGCGGGCACTCGCCGCCCTTGTCGCAGACCGGGCAGTCCAGCGGATGGTTGATCAGCAGCAGCTCCATCACGCCCTTCTGCGCCTTCTCGGCGACGGGCGAGGAGAGCTGGGTCTTCACGACCATGCCGTCGGTGCAGGTGATGGTGCAGGAGGCCATCGGCTTGCGCTGGCCCTCCACCTCCACGATGCACTGGCGGCAGGCGCCCGCCGGGTCGAGCAGCGGATGGTCGCAGAAGCGGGGGATCTCGATGCCGAGCAGTTCGGCGGCACGGATGACCAGGGTGCCCTTGGGAACGCTGATCTCGGCGCCGTCGATGGTGAGCGAGACGAGGTCCTCCGGGGGGACCGGCGCCTGGCCTCCTCCGGAGGGTGCGCTCGTGGTCACGGTCATGCCTTCACCTCCGTACGGTGGTCGGCCCACACGGTGGACTTCGCGGGGTCGAAGGGGCAGCCCTTGCCGGTGATGTGCTCCTCGTACTCCGCGCGGAAGTACCGCAGCGAGGAGAAGATCGGGGAGGCGGCGCCGTCGCCGAGGGCGCAGAAGGACTTGCCGTTGATGTTGTCCGCGATGTCGTGGAGCTTGTCGAGGTCGGAGAGGGTCCCCGAGCCGTTCTCGATGTCGCGCAGCAGCTGGACCAGCCAGTAGGTGCCCTCGCGGCAGGGGGTGCACTTGCCGCAGGACTCATGGGCGTAGAACTCGGTCCAACGGGTGACGGCCCGCACCACACAGGTGGTCTCGTCGAAGCACTGGAGCGCCTTGGTGCCGAGCATGGAGCCCGCGGCGCCGACGGCCTCGTAGTCGAGCGGCACATCGAGGTGCTCGTCGGTGAACATCGGGGTGGAGGAGCCGCCGGGGGTCCAGAACTTCAGCCGGTGTCCGGGCCGCATCCCGCCGCTCATGTCGAGCAGTTGGCGCAGGGTGATCCCGAGCGGGGCCTCGTACTGGCCGGGGCTGGCCACATGGCCGCTGAGGGAGTAGAGCGTGAAGCCCGGTGACTTCTCGCTGCCCATCGAACGGAACCAGTCCTTGCCCCGGTTGAGGATCGCGGGAACCGACGCGATGGACTCGACGTTGTTCACCACAGTGGGGCACGCGTACAGACCGGCGACCGCGGGGAAGGGCGGTCGCAGCCGGGGCTGGCCGCGCCGTCCCTCCAGCGAGTCGAGCAGCGCGGTCTCCTCACCGCAGATGTACGCGCCCGCCCCCGCGTGCACCGTGATGTCGAGATCGAGCCCGCTGCCGAGGATGTCCTTGCCGAGGTACCCGGCGTCGTACGCCTCGCGTACGGCCTCGTGCAGCCTGCGGAGTACGGGGACGACCTCACCGCGCAGATAGATGAAGGCGTGGTTCGAACGGATCGCGTAGCAGGCGATGATCATCCCCTCGATGAGGGAATGCGGGTTCGCGAAGAGGAGCGGGATGTCCTTGCAGGTCCCGGGCTCCGACTCGTCGGCGTTGACAACTAGATAGTGAGGCTTGCCGTCTCCCTGGGGGATGAACTGCCACTTCATCCCGGTGGGGAAGCCCGCGCCGCCCCGGCCGCGCAGCCCGGATTCCTTCACATAGGCGATGAGGTCGTCGGGGGTCATCGCGAGCGCCTTGCGCAGGCCCTCATAGCCCTCGTGACGGCGGTAGGTCGCCAGCGTCCAGGACTCGGGGTCGTCCCAGAAGGCGGAGAGGACCGGGGTGAGCAGTTTCTCGGGGCCGGTGCCTCCGCCGCTGGCCTCGCCGCTTCCGTATGCGGTCGACACGGTCATCACTCCCCCTCCTCGGTGGCCGGTCCCGGTGCGGGCCGCTCCTCGCTCACGGGGCCGGCCGGGTGGGCCGGGTCCGACGCCGATGTGCGCTGGGGCGCGTCATGGGAGCTGAGGTGCTGGGAGCCCGGCCCCGGCGGGGCGTCGGAAACGGCCTCGGCGCTCTCCCCGCGCGGGGAGACCACCCGGTGCGGGGTCTCGCCCTGGGCGAGCCGGAGCCCGATCAGCGAGGCGGGTCCGGCGCCCCCGCCGCCCGCGACGGCGCCGGGGCGCTCATCGGGGAACCCGGCGAGCACCCGGGCGGTGGCCCGGAAGTCGCAGAGCGGGGCGCCCCGGGTGGGCCGCACCTCGCGCCCGGCGCGCAGGTCGTCCACCAGCCTGCGGGCGGAGGGGATGTCCTGGTTGTCGAAGAACTCCCAGTTCACCATCACCACGGGGGCGAAGTCACAGGCCGCGTTGCACTCGATGTGCTCCAGGGTGACCTTGCCGTCCTCGGTGGTCTCGTTGTTGCCGACGCCGAGGTGCTCCTTGAGGTCCTCAAAGATGGCGTCACCGCCCATGACCGCGCACAGGGTGTTGGTACAGACCCCGACCTGGTAGTCCCCGGACGGCTTGCGCCGGTACATCGAGTAGAAGGTGGCGACCGCGGTGACCTCGGCGGTGGTCAGCTCCAGTGTCTCGGCGCAGAACTTCATACCGGTGCGGCTGACGTACCCCTCCTCCGACTGCACCAGATGGAGCAGCGGCAGCAGGGCCGAGCGGGAGTCCGGGTAGCGGGCGACGATCTCCTTGGCGTCCCGCTCCAGCCGGGTGCGGACCTCGGCCGGGTAGTCGGGTGCGGGAGGCTGGGGCATCCCCAGGTGCACCTCGGGTGTCGGCGACTGCGCCGTCATCGGTCGACGCCTCCCATCACGGGGTCGATGGACGCGACGGCGACGATGACATCGGCGACCTGGCCGCCCTCGCACATCGCCGCCATGGCCTGAAGGTTGGTGAAGGACGGATCCCGGAAGTGGACCCGGTAGGGGCGGGTGCCCCCGTCGGAGACGACATGGGCGCCGAGTTCGCCCTTGGGCGACTCCACGGCCGCGTACGCCTGGCCCGCCGGGACCCGGAACCCCTCGGTGACCAGCTTGAAGTGGTGGATCAGGGCCTCCATGGAGGTGCCCATGATCTTCTTGATGTGGTCCAGCGAGTTGCCGAGCCCGTCCGGCCCGAGCGCGAGCTGCGCGGGCCAGGCGATCTTCTTGTCGGCGACCATCACCGGCCCCGGCTCCAGCCGGTCCAGACACTGCTCGACGATCCGCAGCGACTGCCGCATCTCCTCCAGCCGGATCAGGAAACGACCGTACGAGTCGCAGCTGTCGGCGGTCGGGACCTCGAAGTCATAGGTCTCATAGCCGCAGTACGGGTCGGTCTTGCGCAGATCGTGGGCGAGCCCGGCCGACCGCAGGATGGGACCGGTGGCACCGAGCGCCATACAGCCGGTCAGATCGAGATAGCCGACGTCCTGCATCCGGGCCTTGAAGATCGGGTTGCCGGTGGCGAGCTTGTCGTACTCCGGCAGATTGCGCTTCATGGTCTTGAGGAACTCGCGGAGCTGGTCCACCGCGCCCGGCGGCAGATCCTGGGCGAGCCCGCCCGGACGGATGAAGGCGTGGTTCATCCGGAGCCCGGTGATCAGCTCATAGAGGTCCAGGATCAGCTCACGGTCACGGAAGCCGTAGATCATGATCGTGGTGGCGCCGAGCTCCATGCCCCCGGTGGCGATGCACACCAGATGGGAGGAGAGCCGGTTGAGCTCCATCAGGAGCACCCGGATCACCGTGGCCCGGTCCGGCACCTGGTCCTCGATGCCGAGCAGCTTCTCCACCGCCAGGCAGTACGCCGCCTCGTTGAAGAACGGCGTCAGATAGTCCATGCGCGTGACGAAGGTGGTGCCCTGGGTCCAGGTGCGGTATTCGAGGTTCTTCTCGATACCGGTGTGGAGGTAGCCGATGCCGCAGCGGGCCTCGGTGACGGTCTCGCCGTCGATCTCCAGGATCAGCCGGAGCACCCCGTGGGTGGACGGGTGCTGGGGACCCATGTTGACGACGATCCGCTCATCGTCGGCTCGCGCCGCCGACTGGACGACCTCGTCCCAGTCGCCGCCCGTGACGGTGTAGACGCGGCCCTCGGTGGTGTCGCGTGCCGAGGCGTGGGGAGTGGTCACGAGTACGACCTCCGCTGGTCCGGAGCCGGGATCTGGGCGCCCTTGTACTCGACGGCGATCCCGCCGAGCGGATAGTCCTTGCGCTGGGGGAAGCCCTGCCAGTCGTCCGGCATCATGATCCGGGTCAGGGCCGGGTGCCCGTCGAAGACGAGACCGAAGAAGTCGTAGGTCTCGCGCTCATGCCAGTCGTTGGTCGGATAGAGCGCGACCAGGGACGGGATATGGGGATCGTCGTCCGGGGCGGAGACCTCCAGCCGGATCAGCCGGCCATGGGTGAGCGAGCGCAGATGGTAGACCGCGTGCAGCTCACGGCCCTTGTCCTCGGGGTAGTGCACCCCGCTGACGCCGGTGCACAGCTCGAACCGGAGCGCGGGGTCGTTCCGCAGGGTGCGGGCGACGCTCAGCAGATGCTCGCGCTCGATATGGAAGGTCAGCTCGTTCCGGTCGACCACCGTCTTGGCGATGGCGTTCTCGGGCACGATCCCCTGCTCCTCCAGCGCCCCTTCGAGCTCGTCGGCGACCTCGTCGAAGTAGCCGCCGTAGGGGCGGGTCGCCTCACCCGGGAGCCGTACGGAACGGACGAGACCGCCGTAGCCGGAGGTGTCACCCCCGTTGTTGGCCCCGAACATGCCGTGCTGGACCCGGATCTCCTCGCCATGCTCACCACGCTGACCGGGGAGGTTCTGCTCGCTCAGTTCCTTCTCGGGGTTGGGCTGGTCACTCACTGCTCTCCCCTGTCCGTTCCCCTGCCGGTTCCCCTGTCCGCTGCCTCGCCCGCGTTTCTCGCCCGCGGGGCGCACAGACGCGCCTCACTCACTGGAGCAGCCCCTTCATCTCGATCGTCGGCAGCGCCTTGAGTGCCGCCTCCTCCGCCTCGCGGGCCGCTTCCTCCGCGTTGACGCCGAGCTTGGAGCTCTGGATCTTCTGATGGAGCTTCAGAATCGCGTCCAGCAGCATCTCCGGGCGCGGCGGGCAGCCGGGCAGATAGATGTCGACGGGAACGATGTGGTCGACGCCCTGCACGATCGCGTAGTTGTTGAACATGCCGCCGGAGGACGCGCACACCCCCATGGAGATGACCCACTTGGGGTTCGGCATCTGGTCATAGACCTGCCGGAGCACGGGCGCCATCTTCTGGCTGACGCGACCCGCCACGATCATCAGATCGGCCTGGCGGGGCGAGCCCCGGAAGACCTCCATACCGAAGCGGGCCAGGTCGTAGCGCCCGGCGCCGGTGGTCATCATCTCGATGGCGCAGCAGGCCAGTCCGAAGGTCGCCGGGAAGACCGAGGCCTTCCGCACCCACCCCGCCGCCTGCTCCACCGTGGTCAGCAGAAAGCCGCTCGGCAGCTTCTCTTCGAGTCCCATTGGTGCCTCTCAGCCCCTCAGTCCCCTCAGCCCCTGTTAGTCCCACTCCAGGCCGCCGCGCCGCCAGACATATGCGTAGGCGACGAAGACCGTGAGCACGAAGAGCAGCATCTCCACGAGCCCGAACAGCCCGAGGACGTCAAAGCTGACCGCCCAGGGGTAGAGGAAGACGATCTCGATGTCGAAGACGATGAAGAGCATCGCCGTCAGGTAGTACTTGATGGGGAAGCGCCCGCCGCCCGCGGGCGTGGGAGTGGGTTCGATGCCGCACTCATACGCTTCGAGCTTCGCCCGGTTGTACCTCTTGGGGCCGATAAGCGTGGCCATGACCACGGAGAAGATCGCAAACCCTGCCCCGAGGGCGCCGAGTACAAGGATGGGCGCGTAGGCATTCACCCTCCTCGCTCCTTCCAGTCGTCCTTGACCGATGGACCGCACCGGGCGTCATCGCACAGCCTCGAAGATCGTGTTCATGTGAGGCAGTTCACAAGCCCGACTTGCGCTGCATCCTATGCCCGCCGGTCTGTGATCTGCGACACGGGGTCGGTCATCGCCTTTGTGATCTCCACCACCCGGCGAACGATCATGAAGGCGGATGAGAGCTGATCTTCATACGTGAAGCGTGCGAGTGATCACGAGAGGTGACATTCACTTGCGTTACCGCTGGTCGGAGCGGTCTCGCACTATCAAGGATAGATACGCGGTGGCAAATTCGAGATCCGCCGCCCGGGATGATAGAGAACCAGCTCCCGCCCATCACCCGGTCATGGAGCGCGATGCGCGATGACCCGGCGTGTGCGGACGTTCACGAACGGTGCGCACGAGGGTCGGTGACGGTGCGCAGGGAGAGCGGCGCCCTCCGTGAGGGCCGCATGGCGCCCGGAGGGCCGGGGCAGGCGGACCCTCATGACCCCGCCGAGGCGATCCGCCCCCCGGCGTCACGAGCGTCGCGAGTGTCGCGGGCATCGCGGAACGCGACAGATCAGACACGTTCCGCGATCCACCCGTTATCCGGATGGAGCCTCCCCTCCGTCAGGGCGAGGAGAGGGAGGGGCGCCCACCAGAGCGCCTGTCATGTGACCTGCGCCACACCATGACGGGGCCGCCAAGTGGAGGGCTTGGCCAAGAGTGGCGAGCAGTGGTAGGCGGCTGGCAATTCGGACGTTTTCCCGAAAGTCGGTGATCAAGGCCGTGATCACAACTGTCCAGAATGCCCGTTAGGGCGTCAATAAAGGCCACCAGAAAGCGGATTGTAACGTTCCGATCGCAACTGTGGCGCACACCACGTTTCTTGTCGGGAACCGCGCGGGGCTGGTAGCGGTTGTCCCATGTCCCACACCGCTCACATACCCAGCCACCGGAAGCCCCGCCGTCGCAGCGCCTCGACCATGGCGCTCCGGGCCGGGGTTGCCGGTGGCGTTCTCAGCACCATCGCGGTGGCCGGATCCGCCGGAACGGCCAACGCCGAACCGGTGACCGAGACCATCGAGATGCCCACGGTCACCTCGGCCGGACTCGCCGAGGCCGTGACCCAGGCCGTCGAGACCCAGCGCCAGGCCGCCTTCGACCGCGATCTCCAGGCCCAGGAGGACGCCGCCGCCGTCCAGGCGGAGAAGGCCGCCAAGACCGCCAAGGCCGAGGCGATCCGCAAGGCCGAGGCCGAGCGCGCCGAGGAGAAGAAGCGTCAGCAGGCCGCCGAGCGCGCCTCGCGCACCGCCGAGCGCACCCAGCTCGCCGCCACCTCCGCCGACTCCGGCGAGGGCTCCGCCAGCTCCTCCGGCTCCTCCAGCAAGGCGTCGAACCGCGGCGAGAGCTCCTCCAAGGCGTCGGGCTCGGTCGCCACGGTCATCAGCTTCCTCAAGGCCCAGGTCGGCGACGCCTATGTCATGGGCGCCACCGGCCCCAACTCCTGGGACTGCTCCAGCCTGGTGCAGGCGGCGTTCCGTCAGGTCGGCGTCGACCTGCCCCGGGTGTCGCAGGACCAGTCGGTGGCCGGGCGCCAGGTGGGGACCTCCAACCTCAAGGTCGGGGACATCCTCTACTGGGGCAACGCGGGTTCCGCGTGGCACACCGGTGTCTACATCGGTGACGGCAAGTACCTGGACGCGGCCAACCCCCGTAAGGGCGTGGTCATCCAGGACCTGTCCGGGTACCCCGCGACCGGTGCGGTGCGGGTGCTCTGAGTCCGTCCTCCCCGATGCTCCGGGGAGTGCTCATCGCCGACGGGGTCGGCCGGGTTCCTCCCGGCCGGCCCT